>JAGNYY010000016.1:3297-11361 GCA_017984715.1 Rhodoluna sp. | reverse complement strand
TGGTCGCTTAGTTCTGGTCGCCTTCTTCAGGCTCGATTGCTGGGTCATCTTTAGACTCAGACCGCAAAAACTTCTCAAACTCTTTAGCGAGTGACTCACCGGTGGCCGCCGACGAGTCCACCTCGTCTCGCGTTTTCTCAAGCTGACTTATGTAGCCGGCCATCTCGTCATCGCCCTCGGCGATTTCATCGATTCCGCGCTCCCAAGCAAAGGCCTCTTCACCGAGTTTTCCGTGCTCGAATTGCACTCCAAGCAAACGTTCAACTTCAATCAGGAGCGCGAGAGTTGCCTTGGGGGATGGCGTGTTGTGAACGTAGTGTGGCACAGACGCCCAAAGTGCCACTGCCGGAATTCCAGCCTTCTCGAGTTCGATGCCTAAGACGCTCAGAATGCCAACCGGGCCTTCATACTGGCTGCGTTCGATGTCGAGCTCTTGTCGTGCCAGATCGTTTTGGCTTGTTGAGGTGACCCCGATCGGGCGCGTGTGTGGCACATCGGCAAGCATCGCACCAAGAAACAGAACCGCCTCGATTTCGCGATCCTCGATCATCTCCATGATTTCGGCAGCGAACGACTTCCATCTGCGGGCCGGTTCGGTTCCGACCAAAACACTCAAACGAGACACGGATGGGTTCTCCGCAATCGCCTCTGCGGAGGGGATGCACATTTCGGTGCTTGGCCAATCCAGAACTCTGGATCCGTCAGGTTCATAAGAAACAGTTGGGCGAGTGAACTGGAAGTCGTAATAGTCCTCTGGGTCAACCGAAGCTACAACGTCTGCTTTGATTTCCTCGCAGATGAACTTGACCACTCCGCTGGCCGACTCGGCCGCATCATTCCAGCCCTCGAATGCAACAATCAGGGTGCGACCTGAAAATGTCTGCGCGCTCAAATGTGCCTCTCGGTTGCCGAATCCCTAACTATAAAACTCTAAGCCAAAGCGCCGAGGTAAAATCGAAGCATCATGTTTGGAAAAAAGCTCCCCGCCGCAGTCTTGTGGGATATGGATGGGACGCTTGTCGACTCTGAAGAATACTGGCTCTCCAGTGAGCAAAGCCTCGCCAAAGAATTCAATGGTTCGTGGGGCACTCAAGACGGTCTCGATCTAATCGGCATGAGCCTCTATGAGTCATCAAAGCTCATGAAAGAAAAAATGGGGCTCGAGCTCGAACCCGATGAAATCATCAACCGACTGACTGATGATGTTGTGGCACAGCTGGAGGTTTCAATCCCTTGGCGACCTGGAGCCCAAGAGCTTCTCCGATCACTAAAAAAGCGCGGGGTGAAGACCGCTCTAGTCACCATGTCCATGACACGGATGGCAGAGTCGGTAACCAATCAGATTCCATTCAAAGCATTCGATGTGATTGTCGCCGGCGACATGGTTACCCATGGCAAGCCGCACCCTGAGCCATACCTGATGGCCGCAAAATTACTCGGCGTTGCACCTGAAGATTGCGTTGCTTTTGAAGACTCACTCACGGGGCTAACCTCGGCTGAAGCAGCTGGCACCAAAGCCGTCGGTGTTACCAACATCGTGCCAATTCCTGATAAACCCGGCCGAATCATTTGGCCAACCCTCGAAGGCGTGACCCTCCGAGATCTTCGCAAACTTTTCTAAAAAAGGACCCCATGACTAAAAAAGCAACAGCGCAGCAAATCAAACTGCCTACCGGGCCGTTCCGAGCCGGTGACCGAGTTCAACTAACCGGCCCTAAAGGTCGATTGAACACAATCACACTTGAAGCCGGGCAGCGTTATGGAACCCACCGCGGTGACTTGATGCACGATGACATCATTGGCAAGCCTGAAGGCTCTGTGATTTTGAACCAGTTCGGCGTTGAATACCTTGCGTTCCGCCCCCTGTTGAGCGATTTCGTCTTGTCGATGCCTCGTGGTGCAGCAATCATCTATCCGAAGGACTCGGCCCAGATTGTGACCATGGGAGACATTTTCCCTGGAGCTCGAGTGGTGGAAGCAGGAGTCGGCTCCGGCGGACTAAGCATGTATTTGCTGCGCGCCATCGGCCCCGAGGGCAAGCTTGACTCCTTTGAGCGTCGCCAGGAGTTCGCCGATATCGCTCGTGCAAACGTAGCAACTAATCTGGGCGTAGTTCCAGACACCTGGGACATCCACATCGGAGACTTGCAAGATCAGCTTCCTTTGAAAAAAGATGAATCCTCGGTCGACCGCATTGTCCTAGACATGTTGGCACCTTGGGAGTGCATCGAGGAGTGCGCAAGCGCTTTGGTGCCGGGTGGGCTAATCATCGGCTACGTTGCCACCGTCACCCAGCTTTCAAGATTCACCGAGGGGCTTCGCGACAGCGGGCACTTCAACGAACCCGAGGCTTGGGAATCAATGGTCAGAGGTTGGCACCTTCAGGGCTTGGCCGTTAGACCAGAGCACCGCATGATTGGTCACACGGGTTTCCTGGTCACCGCGCGCCGTTTGGCTCCGGGCACGATTGTTCCAAACTTTAAGACACGTCAAAAGCCTGATTTCGCCGATGAAGACATCGCAGTCTGGAACCCAGACCACATGGGTGAACGCAAGGTCAGCGACAAGAAACTTCGAAAGACCATCCGCAGCGCGGAAGCCGCTGCAGTTGCTCGCAGCGAACAAGCCTAATTCGCTAGATAAACTTAGAAGCATCCGAGATTTGAGAGATTGAGACACGTGCGTAAACTTCTTGCCCTAGCTGCCACCGTAGCGACCATAGCTGCACTTAGCGGCTGTGCCGCTCAAAACCCTGCCGACGCCGCGATGCAAGGCGCTTCACAGGTTTGCCAGGCAGGCAGCGAGCACTCAAGCGTTGACCAAATCCAAGTTTCTAAAGACCTAACCCAGCAGCCACAAGTTGATTTCGCGACGCCGATCTCGGCCGAAACTGTCGAGACCAAAGTGATTGTTGAAGGCGATGGCCCAAAAATTTATGGTGACCAGCTAGTTGACCTCGAGTACTTTGGCGTCAATGGAGGAACCGGCAAGACCTTCCAGTCATCGAAGTTTGACGGCACCGACTTTGCTTCACAGTTCCTAACCTCAGGTCAGAACCCAGATTTCTGTGGTGCTCTTGCCGGAGTTCGTCAGGGTTCTCGCGTTGCCATTTTGTTCCCTGCGGCTCTTGCACACGCTGGCCAGGGCATTCCTGACCTTGGGGTTTCAGCAACCGACTCAATCGTCTTCGTTTTTGACATTTTGAAAGTCTTCCTACCAAAGGCTCTAGGAGAAGAGAAGGCTCTTCCGGCCGGCTTCCCTGGAGTTAGCGTGGTTCGCGCCGAGAACGGCACCCCGGGAATCACCATCCCGAAGAGCGCGGCACCTACCAGCCTCGAGATTGCCACCTTGATCGAAGGCCGTGGCGAGGCTGTAAAAATGGGTCAAACCGTCACTCTGCACTACTCAGGTTTCCTGTGGGACGGCAAGACTCAGTTCGACTCTTCCTGGGAGAATGGCCAGCCAGCTCAGTTCCAGCTAGCCGAGGGCGCTTTGATCAACGGTTTCTTGAAGGCGGTTGAAGGCCAGAAAATTGGTTCGCAGGTGGTTGCAGTTATTCCGCCGGCAGAAGGCTATGGCGACACCGAGCAGGGTTCCATCCCAGCTGGTTCTACCCTGGTGTTTGTCATCGACATCTTGGGCGCAAACTAGGTTTCGAAGACTGTCGTCGGGGGAGTCATGGCCAACGAGGAATCCTGGAAGCCTGCCAAGACCGATAAGTCCGAGCGACTATTTCAGCTCACCTGTGTTCTGCTTTATGCCGAACGTGGGCTAACTAAGCGTGAACTCTTCCATGCAGTAGATGCCTATCGGTCAGATCTAGCCAAGACCTCGGAAGACGATTTTGCCCTCAACAAAAAGTTTGAGCGCGACAAGAGCGACTTGCGCGACATGGGAATCCAAGTTTCGAATCCAGACCCAAAATCAGACCCGGATGAAATGCGCTACGTAATTTCCTCGGACACATTCATCTGGCCCGAAGAAGTCGCGTTTGATGCCCAGGAACTTCAACTTTTGAATCTTGCAGCCCAGGTCTGGGCGCAGGCGTCTCTTTCGAGCGAAGCAAACCGAGGATTGGTGAGACTTCGTGGGCTAGGAATCGAGCCGGCTGCCGCAGATATGTTGGGGTTTGCTCCTCGACTTCGAACTCACGAACCGTCCTTCCTTCCACTTAGCCAGGCAATAGAAGAATTGACTGAAGTCTCATTCGATTACCGGAAGGCAGACGGAGAGACCACGCGCAGAAACGTTCAACCCTGGCTACTGCGAAGCATCGATGGCCAATGGCTGGCGGTCTGCTGGGACAAAGATCAGAAGGCGGTCAGAAATTTTCTTCTGAAGCGCATCGTCTCAAGAGTGAACTTTCGCAGCGTGCAGATCAATGAAAAAGACTCTGAACTGGTTCGGTTCAGCTCGCCAAAAGCCGAAGCAATCAGTGCCGCAATTGCAGACCTAGAGGCGCACACCGCCTCGCAGGTGGCCACACTCAAAGTACGCCGCGACAGTCAAGCCTGGTTCCACTTCAACCTCGGCGGCGAACGCGGTGCTGATGCTGAGGTCTCATTCTCATTCATGGATGTGCACCTGCTCGCAGAAGAACTGAGTGAATATGCTCACGACATCACGGTCATTTCGCCCCCAGAGCTCACCAAGGCAATCAGAACTCGATTCGAGGCGGTGGCAAACGCTCATGCCTAAACTCAAAGGCTTTAATGGCGAAGATCGCTACAACTTCCTGCTCTCTCTGGTTGGCTACTTGGGGCACCGAGGCGAGGTTTCTGTTGGAGAGATTTCAGATCACTTTGATCTTGAACCGGAATACCTAGTGAAAGCCCTTAGGAGCTTGAACGATGCCACCGCTCAGGTCGGTGGGTTCGAAGAGTGGCCGTTCTACATTGACATCGACCTTCTCGACGAAGGTGTGGTTTCAATGACCACCGCCGAAGTTATTGACGATGTACCGAGACTTTCAACTCGACAAGTTGCTGCGCTTTCGGCAGGCCTCTCATACCTTTCGAGCATCCCTGAATTTGCTGCCAGCGCCGACATCAAAACTCTGATGAATAAAATATCCAGCGGGTCAGGTCTTGGACGCTCCGAACTCATTTCAATTGCCCCAGGCTCAATTGAGTCTGGCGCCGAGACACTTCGTGACGCCATTCTGAGCAATCGCGCTATTTCCTGCGAATACATCAACCGCAAACAAGAGAAGAGCGTTCGCGAAATCGAACCACTCCGAATCGACTTGACCGGAGGCGTTTGGTATCTTCGCGGCTACTGCCCGACGAATAAGGCGGTTCGCAACTTCCTGATTGAGCACATGCGAACAATTAAGGTTCTGGATCGTGAAATTTCGGACGTAGCGGCGAAGGTCGGCGAAATCGAAGACGCAACCTATGTTGCCGAGTCAACTGACACCGAAGTGACCGTAGAAGTTACCCCCGAGGCCTATCGTCTAATCAGCGAGTTCCAAACTTTATCGGAACCCAAGGACATCGGCTCGGGGACCATTCGAACTCAAATCCGTGTTGGCCATTTACCGAACCTTGGGCGTCTGATAGCCAAATATGGCGGAGCAGCAAGAGTTATTGCCCCATCAGAGGCGAAAGAAGTAGTTCGCAACTACGCGCTTTCGGCGCTCGGGTCCCAAAACCACGAACTCGATCGAGAGGTTGAGTAATGGGGTTCTGGGGTTGGTTCTGGATCTGGGCGGCATTGGCGCTTGGTTCACTAGCCGTATTCGGATTTATCGGTAAAGGCCTATTCAATCGCATCGTTTCCGTTCTCCACCAGGTCAACCAGATCGCACCTACGGCACAGAAGCTTTTTGAAGCTCTCGAGGCTAAACCAAAAGCTGAGGATCTTGAAAGCTCCCTGCTAACTCCGCTCTCAGAACTAGAGGAAAAACGTCGTGTTCTTTTGCAGCGAAAGTCAAAGAAACAGGCGCGACGACAGCGTAGTCTTATTAATGCAATCAAAAACATCGACGTAAACGAAAGCAGGTTCACCAATGATTAGAGGGCTTGAAGGCTGGCACTTCATCATCATCCTTGTAATCGTGCTCTTGCTCTGGGGTGCACCAAAGCTTCCTGGCTTGGCCAAGAGTCTTGGCCAGTCGATGCGAATCTTCCGCAAGGAAATGAAGGGCCTTGGCGAAGACAAGGCAGCTGAGAAGGCAGAGAAGCCTGCAGCCACCGAGGACGACTCGACTTCAACCAAGTAACTGGCAACTTATGGCCAGAAAAAAGAACCCTGAAAAGCGCATGGGGCTCGGAGGTCACCTCCGCGAGCTTCGAAACCGCCTATTTTGGTCTGCCCTTTTCATCATGGCAGGTGCCGTAGTTGGCTGGATGATCTTTGACCAGGTCTTCGACCTACTTCAGGCCCCGGTCGTTCGATACGCAGCTGAAAATGACTCAAATACCACTATCAACTTTGGCTCGGTAACTGGCGCTTTCGATCTGCGAATGCAGACATCCATTTTTCTTGGCGTGCTACTCGCGAGCCCCTTCTGGCTATACAACCTTTGGGCTTTCATTACCCCGGGGTTGAAAAAGAAAGAGCGCCGTTACACAATCGCCTTCCTAGGCACCGCGGTTCCGCTTTTTGCGGCCGGATGCTGGCTCGCCTGGGTTTCGTTGCCTTATTTCATCGCCAGCCTGATCAGCTTCACACCAAGTGGTGCAGCGAACGTTATTAACGCAAACGAATACGTTCTTTTCACGATTCGAGTGCTACTGGTTTTTGGCATCGCCTTTGTTCTGCCGGCGGTTTTGGTGCTCCTAAACTTCATCGGAATTCTGAGCGCCGCCAGCATTCTAAAATCTTGGCGTTTGGCCGTATTCATCAGCGCGATCATTGCAGCCTTGGCCACCCCGGTTTCTGACCCAATGTCGATGTTGCTCGTCATGGTTCCAATGATTCTGCTCTATTTCCTTTCTGCCGGCATTGCCATGATTCACGACAAGCGTGCAGCAAAACGGGCCAAAGCCCTTGGCCTCGACCTCGATGAGCTCGATAATCTCGCCGATGAAAGTGACTCATGAGTGAACTAGAACTTAGCCCGGCTGAGAGATTTGCCAAGGCGAAAAAATCGAAGAGCTACCCATCCGTGGAGAGTTTCATAAAGCTGCTCAAGTTTCCGATGGACGAGTTTCAGGAGCAGGCTTGTCGCGCCCTCGCCGAGGGCAACGGCGTGCTAGTTGCTGCCCCCACCGGCGCAGGAAAAACAATCGTTGGTGAGTTCGCGATTCACCTCGCTCTTGAGAAGAACCTCAAAGTTTTCTACACCACACCGATCAAAGCGCTTAGCAACCAGAAATACGCCGAAATGGTCAAGCGCTACGGCGCCGAGCGCGTTGGCCTATTGACCGGTGACACCAACCAGAACTCTGACGCTCAGATTGTTGTGATGACCACCGAGGTCTTGCGAAACATGATCTATGCGAACTCAGAGGCCTTGATGAACCTTGGTTTTGTGGTCATGGACGAGGTCCACTACCTGGCCGACCGATTCCGCGGAGCGGTTTGGGAAGAAGTGATTCTTCACCTGCCAAAGGATGTCAAAATTGTTTCGCTCAGCGCGACCGTATCCAACGCCGAAGAATTTGGCGCTTGGCTAGATGAGGTGCGCGGCGACACACAAATCATCGTTTCCGAGATTCGGCCGGTGCCACTAAATCAACACGTATTTTTTGGCTCGGAAATGCTCGAGTTGTTTGATGAAACATCGAAGACGCCGCGTGTGAACCCTGAGCTCGCTCAGAAACACGTGCAGAAAATGCGCGCCCCAATCAACCGTCCACAAAAGGGTCGTAAGACAAACTTCTACGACGATCGTCGCGGTGGTTCGCAAGCCCGCATTGAGCGGATCAGCAAACCAGACATGGTTGAAATCTTGGATGAACAAGATATGCTCCCCGCCATTTTCTTCGTATTCTCGCGAGCAGGTTGTGAAGCATCGGTGAAGGCCTGCCTAAGCAGCGGAATCCGACTGACCACCACCGAAGAAAAGCAAGAAATCCGTCGCATTGTTGAAGAGAAAACTTTCAACATCAACGATGA
>JAGNYY010000016.1:0-3197 GCA_017984715.1 Rhodoluna sp. | reverse complement strand
TCTCGCGAGCAGGTTGTGAAGCATCGGTGAAGGCCTGCCTAAGCAGCGGAATCCGACTGACCACCACCGAAGAAAAGCAAGAAATCCGTCGCATTGTTGAAGAGAAAACTTTCAACATCAACGATGAAGACCTAAACACCCTCGGTTACTTTGAGTGGTTGAGCGCTCTCGAGCGCGGAGTCGCGGCACACCACGCCGGAATGCTTCCTGCCTTCAAAGAGGTGGTTGAAGAACTGTTTCTGCGCAAGTTAGTTCGAGTGGTCTTTGCGACCGAAACTCTTGCGCTTGGCATCAATATGCCGGCACGAACAGTGGTTTTAGAACGCTTGGATAAATACAACGGCGAGGGTCGCGTTCAAATTACTCCGGGGGAGTACACCCAGCTCACCGGTCGCGCCGGCCGTCGCGGAATCGACACCGAGGGTCACTCAGTGATTCAGTGGTCGGCAAACATGGACCCAGCCAACGTGGCGGGTTTGGCCAGCAAACGCACCTATCCACTTATCAGCCCGTTCCGACCGACCTACAACATGGCGGTCAACCTAATCGAAGCTTTCGGACGTGAACGCGCCCGTGAGGTTCTGGAAACCTCGTTTGCACAGTTCCAAGCCGACCGGTCGGTGGTTGGTTTGGCCAAGGGAATTCGCGAAAAGCAGGCTTCGCTCGAAGGCTACGCAAAAGCCATGGAATGCCACAAGGGTGAATTCAGTGTTTATGCGGGAATTCGACGCGAGATAAGCGACCTTGAAAGATCCCTCGCGAGCGGCAGAGTTCGTGCCGAACGTGGCAAAGACATTCGTCAGAGCAAAGGCCGGCACCTTCAAGAGCAGCGACTGAATCAACTAAAGCGCGATCTGCGAAGCCATCCTTGCCACGCTTGCAACGAGCGCGAAGCACACGCCCGTTGGGGAGAGCGTTGGTTCCAACTGCATCGCGAACTCGAGGCTATTCTCGACCAAATCGAGGGGCGCACCAACCAGGTTGCCCGAACCTTCGATCGAATCTGCGACATGCTCGAGGTCATGCAATACATTCAACCGCTTGCCGATCTAACCGGCGAGTATGAGGTCTTGGATGCCGGGCGCACCCTGGCTCGCATCTATGGTGAACGCGACCTCTTGATTGCTGAAGCATTGCGTGAGGATCTCTGGAAGGACCTCGATGCACCAAGCCTCGCGGCAATGGCAGCAGTGCTGGTTTATGAAAGCCGACGTGATGACGAAGACTTTGAGCCCCGCATTCCAAAGGGCAACTTCGGTGAGATTCTCGCTGCGACCGTAGACCTCTGGCATGACCTCGAAGGACTGAGGCACGAGCACAAGCTGGGGCAGACTCCGCCGCTCGATTTCTCACTCGCGCAGCCAATCTACCGATGGGCTTCGGGTGCAAAACTCGACACCGTTCTTGAAAGTGCTGATTTGCTAGCCGGTGATTTCATTCGTTGGACCAAGCAAATCATCGATGTCTTAGATCAAATTGCCCAGACTGCCGGGCCAGAACTAGCCGTGACCGCCAAGGCTGCCGTTGACAAGGTGAAGCGCGGCATCGTTGCCTACTCCTACTATGGCTAAACCGCTGATTCGAATTCTTCTGGCCATCGCCGGTGGCTTAGGTTCGAGCCTGGCTTATCCGCGCGAAGGACTCTGGCCGGTCATTTTCTTATCGGTTATTGCGTTGCTACTTTCGGTTCGAGGGCTTTCGTTTTGGCGCGCTTTTTGGGTTGGCTACTTGGGCGGCTTTGGGTTCTATGTGAGCCAGATCGAATGGATGAGCCTCTACCTTGGCCCGGTGCCGTTGCTCGCACTTTCAACTCTCGAGGCATTCTTTTTTGGGTTCGGCATGGCTCTCATTGCCAAGGTCTGGCGATGGTTAGAAACCAAGCCGCGTCGGATTCTTCGAGGGGTTCAAATCTCTCTGGCTATTGCGGTTATCTGGACGGCCCGCGAATGGGTCTCGACGAATCTTCCTTACGGAGGTTTCCCTTGGTCTCGCCTCGCTATGTCGCAGTCAGAATCACCGCTGGCAAACTGGGTTTACTTCGGCGGCCAACCTCTCCTGACCTTTGTGATTGTTGTCATCTCGACCATGGCTATTGGCCTCGCAATCGAGCTCCGCTCTAACGGATGGCGAACAAAGGTCACTGCTGTTGCCACAGCTCTAATCCTCGGATTGATCGCGCTCCCAGCCCTTACCGTGGTGCCAGCCGAAGCCGAAAACGGCACGTTAGTGGTTGCTGCGGTGCAGGGAAACGCAAATGCTGGGCTCTTTGCCAACACCTCACGCGGCTCGATTCTGCGCAACCACATTGAGGCTTCAAGCCAAATCGAAGCCAAAGCAAACGGGCAAAAGGTAGACCTAGTGGTTTGGCCTGAGAATGCATCAGACATAAACCCGCTTGCCGATGCGGCCGCCGGTGCAACCATTCGAAGGCTGGTGGACGACAAGTTTGGTGTGCCTTTGGTGTTTGGCACGATCACCGAACGGGGTGGTGAGCTCTTCAATTCATCCTTGATTTGGCGACCAGAAGTCGGCGTCACCGACTGGTATGACAAGAAGCGGCCGGTGCCCTTCGCCGAGTATGTGCCAGACCGTGACTTCTGGTACTCACTAGCGCCAGACCTAGTCGGGCTCATTTCGCGTGGCTACACGTTTGGCACCCGCGACGGTATTTTCGACTTGGATGACAAGCAGCTCGGCGTGCTGATTTGCTTCGAGATAGCCATCGACGATATCTCGCGCGACCTGGTTGGTTCTGGAGCCCAACTGATTCTGTCCCAAACGAATAATGCCGATTTCGGCAGGAGCGACGAAACCTTTCAACAGGTGGCAATCGCCAAACTTCGGGCAATCGAAACCGGCCGGGCAGTGGTGAATGACTCTACGGTCGGAGTTTCGGCCATCTTTGCACCCGACGGTCGCGTGCTAGATCAGCTTCCGACCTTCGAACCCGGCGTGATGGTTGCCCGTGTTCCACTTCGCAGTTCAATCACCCCAGCCATGGCGATTGGTGGAGGAATCGATCTAGCCATCAACGCTGGGGCGTTGCTTCTGATTATTTTGTCTACCGGTCGCGCTGGGCGCTGGGGCAAGAAAAAAGCCCCGAGCAATAGCTAGGGGCTTAGTTCAGCTTTGATTTACAGGTCTGCTTGACCACCGGCACGGCGTGCACGGATGTAGTCCAGACGTTCCTGAAGGAT
>JAGNYY010000077.1 GCA_017984715.1 Rhodoluna sp. | reverse complement strand
CCATTCCAGTGGTTTCCGCTGTTTCGGGCAGCGGCCACATCTGAGAGCCAAAAGCGACGAATGTCATCGCGGTAGCGGTCGTTCCATTCACTAAAACGGTCCGGGAAGTTTCCGGTTTGCCAACCGCCGAGCCCGACATCCCAGGGCTCCATGATCATCTTCGAATCCTTGAAAATCGGGTCCGCGACGATGGCTTGCAGCAGCGGGTGATTCGGGTCGAAATGGTTGATTTCGTTGCGAGCGAGAGTGGCAGCTAGGTCGAAGCGGTAGCCATCAATCTGCATTTCGGTTGTCCAATAGCGGAGGCTCTCGAGCACCATGTGCACGACGTGCGGGTTACCGAAGTTCAATGAGTTGCCGCAGCCGGTGGTGTCATGGAAATGCCCGTTGTCATCCATGCGGTAGTAACTCGAGTTATCGAGGCCTCGATATGAATAGGTGAGACCGCCACCGCCACCTTCTGCGGTGTGGTTGTAAACAACGTCAAGGATGACCTCAATGCCGTTGCGGTGAAGTTCTCGAATGGAGGTCTTCAACTCGTCAATGATTGCCTGAGGCCCCGCATTCCAAGCAGCCGAGGTGGCATAACGGGGGTGCGGGCTGAAGAAGTTAATGGTGTTGTAGCCCCAGTAGTTGATGAGGCCCATGCTCATGAGTCGGGGTTCAGAAATGAACATGTGAATCGGCAGCAGTTCAACCGCGTTGACGCCGATATTCTTCAGATGTTCGATGGTCGACGGGTGACCCAGGGCGGCATAGGTTCCGCGAAGTTCGTCAGGCAGGTTCGGGTTACCGCGAGTTAGACCTCGAGCGTGTGCCTCGTAAACAATCAATTCGTCGAGCGGAATGTTTGGCTTCGAAACACCTTGCCAGTCGAAGTTATCTTCGACCACAACGCAGTGATACTCGCGCGCGTTTTGGCGAACGACACCACGCGCATATGGGTCAATCAAAAAAATCTGGTTGTTGAACGAGTTTCGCGGAGCCTTGGGCCCATCGGCGCGAAGCGCATACTTGATACCAGGTCGCAGGTGGTGGCTGGTTGCCGACCAAATCGAACCTTCGCCGCGCTCTAGCGGAATGGTGCGGCGAATCTTGGTTACTTCATCGGGTTCAAAGACAACTAGGTCGATGCTGGTGGCGTTCTCGGAGTAAACGCGAATGGTTCCAACGCCATCTTCGACGGTGACTCCCATTAGCCCCGGGGCAGGCATCTCAGCAGACATAGGTGAAAGCCTAGTCGTTCACAGATTTCAGACGGATTAACTGACGCCGAGGAAATACGCTTGTCATGTGCAGACTTATCTCGACCACGCAGCGACCACGCCGATTCGGCCAGAGGTCTTAGTGGCATACACGGATGCTCTGCGAGCGGTAGGTAACCCTTCTGCAGTCCACAAGTTCGGTCAGGATGTTCGCAATGAACTTGAAGCGGCGCGCGAGTCACTAGCCAAGGTCTTAGTGGCCAACCGCAGCGAAGTTATTTTTACCTCAGGCGGAACCGAGAGCGATAATCTCGCGGTCAAGGGTCTTTTTTGGCAGCGAAACTCGGATGACAGCCAGCGCAAGCTGATCATCACCGCCGCAACCGAACATCACGGGGTGCTCGACCCGGTTTATTGGTTGGTTGACAACCAGGATGCCGAGCTCGCATTGGTGCCAGTGGATTCAAACGGTGTCTTTGACCTCGCTTGGCTGGCCGATTTCCTTGCCAAGAACGGCGAGAGAGTAGCGCTCATCTCTTTGATGTGGGTCAACAACGAAACCGGCGTGATTGCCGACATTCCTGCCATCACGGCTATTGCCAAGCCGCATGGAATCCCAGTGCATTCTGATGCTGTTGCGGCCTTTGGCCACATCCCAATCAACTTCGAAGCGAGCGGGCTAGCCGCAGTGTCAGTCAGCGCACACAAGGTGGGCGGGCCGGTTGGCGTTGGAGCTCTGGTTGTTGGGCGCGCGGTCAAACTGACCTCGTTGGTTCACGGTGGCGGTCAAGAACGCGGAATGCGTTCGGGAACCATGGATGCAGCCGGCGCTAAGGCGTTTGCTCTGGCTGCGGGCTTAGCAGTCGGTGAGCTCCAGTCGGAGCACGAGCGATTGGAGCAGCTGGCCGAGAAGTTGGTTGCAGGAGTTAAAGCAATCGCGCCAGATTCAGTATTAAGCAGGGGAGAGGCCCCCGGATTGCCTGGCACGGCCCACTTCACCTTCCCAGGTTGCAGTGCTGACTCAATGATTTTCTTGCTAGATGCCGCCGGCGTATCGGTTTCGGCCGGTTCGGCCTGCACTGCTGGCGTAAACCGCCCTTCGCACGTGTTGCTGGCGATGGGGCGAACCGAGGATGAAGCCACCGGTGCGCTCAGAGTGACCCTCGGTTATACGACCACTGAAGCCGAAGTTGATCGGTTCTTGAGCGCTTTTCCATCGGTTCATGCCGCAGCCAAGAAGGCCGGCCTGCCCTCAAAGTAGACTGTTCTCATGAAGGTTTTAGCGGCAATGTCGGGCGGAGTTGACTCTGCCGTAGCCGCTGCCCGAGCAGTCGAAGCCGGTCACGAAGTCGTCGGAGTTCACCTCGCGCTTTCGCGAATGCCGGGCACCCTACGCACCGGTTCTCGAGGTTGCTGCACAATCGAAGACTCCATGGATGCTCAGCGCGCAGCGAGCGTCCTTGGCATTCCTTATTACGTCTGGGATTTCTCTGAGCGCTTCAAAGAAGAAGTGGTCGATGAGTTCATCGCCGAATACGAAGCCGGCCGCACCCCAAACCCTTGCATGCGTTGCAACGAGCGAATCAAGTTCGCGGCACTACTCGAGAAGGCCTTGGCGCTTGGCTTTGACGCAGTCTGCACCGGCCACTACGCGTCTCTACTTACCGACGAAGACGGCAACCTAGAACTTCACCGTTCGAATGCACTCGCGAAAGACCAGTCATACGTGCTCGGTGTTTTGAACGAAGAGCAGCTGAAGCACTCGATGTTCCCACTTGGCGCGACCGCTTCAAAGGACCTGATTCGTGCCGAGGCTGAGGCTCGTGGGCTGTCGGTGGCTAATAAGCCTGACAGCTATGACATTTGCTTTATCCCAGAGGGCGACACCCAGGATTGGATCGCCGACAAGCTCGGCAATCAGACCGGTGAAATCATCGATCGAGCCGGCAATGTGCTTGGTTCACACGAGGGTTCGCACGGCTTCACAGTGGGGCAGCGCAAGGGGTTATCAATCGGCCGCCCAGCTGCAGATGGTCGCCCGCGCTACGTCCTCGAGATTCGCCCGAAGACCAACACCGTTGTGGTCGGACCTCAGGCCGCTTTGGCAATCTCCGAAATGGCCGGCTCGCGCTACACCTGGTGCGGTCAGGCTCCAAAGAACACGGATGGCTGGACAGACATCCTGGTTCAGGTTCGAGCCCACGGTGATGCGATTCCGGCCGAGTTCTCGGTGGTGGACGGCGAAATGGTGATTCGGGTCAAAGAGCCTTTGCTTGGCGTTGCGCCTGGTCAGACTGC
>JAGNYY010000076.1 GCA_017984715.1 Rhodoluna sp. | reverse complement strand
GAGTTCTCTCGCGTCGTGCAGAACAAAACCGACCAGGATGGCGGCGAGGTTTCATCAGTCAAGCTTTGGGACATCTTCATCGATGAATATCTTCCAGCGCCAGCTGACCGCATTGATCTAAAGTGGGGTCGCTTCGAACTCAAAAAGATGCGAACCGAGAGCAACATGGATGGCCATGTCGAGCTGAACATCGTGCTGCGTGATGGCGATGGCGAACTTCAGGCAACCGGAACCGGAAACGGCCCTATATCGGCATTCCTAAACGTTCTCGAGAAGCAGGGCGTTGGAGTTCGTCTTCTCGACTACGTGGAGCACACTCTTAGTGAGGGTGGCGACGCCCAAGCGGCCGCCTACGTCGAGCTCGAGGTAAACGGCCAAACTCTTTGGGGTGTTGGCATCGACGGTGACATCTCAACCGCTTCGTTGAAGGCAGTCATTTCGGCTGTCAACCGAGCACTTCGCGTCTAATCGAACGCATCCGAGTTCCCCCGATAGTTGAGGCTGTCGGGGGATACTTGTTTGGTGCCTACATACAAGGATGAAGCGGTAGTTTTGCGCACCCACAAACTGGGTGAAGCAGACCGAATCGTCACACTTTTGTCGCGCTACAACGGCCAAATTCGTGCGGTCGCCAAGGGTGTCCGCCGCACCGGCTCAAAGTTCGGTTCGAGGCTAGAGCCTTTCATGGTCGTAGAAGCGCAGTTCTATGAGGGTCGCACGCTTGACATTGTGAACCAGGCGGAGACTATCGGTGCCTACGGTAGAGAAATTATCGAGGATTACCGAACTTACACTGCTGCAACTGTGATGGTTGAAACCGCCGAGAAGCTAACCGGCGACGATTCGACCCCGCAGCAATACCTTCTGCTCGTAGGCGCTCTTCGTTCACTCGCTAACAAAGAGCATGATGCTTCGCTAATCCTCGACTCATACTTGCTTCGTGCCCTTTCAATCGCGGGATGGGCGCCTAACTTTGTCGATTGTGCGCGTTGTAGCGCTCCAGGGCCGCATCAGGCATTCGTAATGCAGCTCGGTGGAGTAGTTTGCCGAGACTGCCGACCAGCCGGTGCCGCTGTGATTGACCCACACACGGGCGAACTCTTGGGTGCCTTGTTGGCTGGCGACTGGGATGTTGCCGACGCCGCACCAGAGAGCATTAGGGGCGCAGCATCGGGTATTGTTTCTGCCTATAGCCAATGGCACATCGAGCGCGGTTTGAAGTCACTGCAACACATGGAGCGTCAATGAATGATTTAGTACCTGTGCAAAAGGCTGGTAAAACGGTTCCGGGATTTCCGGTTGGGTCCGTTCCCCAGCACATCGCGATTGTCATGGACGGCAATGGTCGTTGGGCTAACCAGCGTGGTCTCACTCGCGTTGAAGGGCATAAGGCCGGCGAAGCTGCACTGCTAGACGTAGTGGCCGGTGCGCTCGAGGCAGGCGTGAAATACCTCACCGTTTACGCGTTCTCTACCGAGAATTGGAAGCGTTCACCGGATGAAGTTCGTTTTTTGATGGGCTTCAACCGCGAGGTGCTTCGTCGTCGTCGCGACCAACTCAACGCCTGGGGCGTTCGCATTCGGTGGGCCGGTCGGCGCCCGAAGCTTTGGCTCTCGGTTATTGACGAGTTGCGGGCAGCCGAAAAACTGACTGAGAAAAACAGCGATTTAACGCTGACCATGTGCGTGAACTATGGCTCTCGGGTCGAGATCACAGACGCAATTAATGCCATCACCCAGGATGTGGCTTCGGGTAAGTTGAAGCCCGGCTCGGTGTCTGACAAGACACTTTCTCGCTATCTAAACTCGAGTTACCTGCCAGACGTAGACCTGTTTCTAAGAAGTTCGGGGGAGCAACGAACCTCGAACTTCCTTCTTTGGCAATCGGCCTACGCTGAGTTCGTGTTCATGGACACCCTCTGGCCAGACTTTGACCGACTTTCGCTCTGGGATGCGATTGGTGAGTATGTGAGCCGTGATCGCCGTTTTGGTGGAGCGGTAGACAAGCCGAAAGCCAAGAAGGCAAAGTAGACTTATAACTTCGAACAAGTGCCAGGCATCCAGCTTGGGCAAGGAGTTTAAGTGGCTACCCCAAATCGTCTAGATTCAGTAATTTCTCTCGCAAAGCGCCGTGGATTCGTTTTCCAGGCCGGCGAAATCTACGGCGGCAGCCGCTCGGCATGGGATTACGGACCCCTCGGAGTCGAACTCAAAGAGAACATCAAGCGCCAGTGGTGGCGCACAGTTGTTCAGAGCCGCGAAGACATCGTCGGTCTTGACTCATCGGTCATTCTTCCTCGCAAGGTATGGGAAGCATCTGGCCATGTTCGTGAGTTCTCTGACCCTCTAATCGAGTGCACCTCATGCCACAAGCGATTCCGCCAGGACCACCTTGAAGAGGCCTTCGAAGAGAAGAAGGGTCGTGCTCCAGAGAGCATGAACGACATCGCCTGCCCTAACTGTGGCGGCAAGAACATCTGGACAGAACCAAAGGCATTCAACGGCCTGCTTCAGACCTTCCTGGGCCCAGTAGCAGCAGAAGAGGGCCTGCATTACCTTCGCCCAGAGACCGCCCAGGGTATTTTCGTGAACTTCGCCAACGTCGTTGGAGCAGCACGCATGAAGCCTCCTTTTGGCATTGGCCAAATCGGAAAGTCTTTCCGCAACGAAATCACCCCGGGAAACTTCATCTTCCGTACCCGTGAGTTCGAGCAGATGGAGATGGAATTTTTCGTCGAGCCAGGCACCGATGAGCAGTGGCATGACTACTGGATCGAACAGCGCATGAACTGGTACACCGATCTCGGCATCAACCCAGACAACCTACGTCTGTTCGAGCATGCCAAAGAAAAGCTGTCTCACTACTCGAAGCGAACCGTTGACATCGAGTATCGCTTTGGTTTCCAGGGCAGTGAATTCGGCGAGCTTGAAGGCATTGCGAACCGCACCGACTTCGACCTAACTACGCACTCTCGCGAGTCTGGTGTCGACCTAAGCTACTTCGACCAGGTCAAGGGTGAGCGCTGGACCCCATACGTGATCGAGCCTGCCGCTGGCCTTACTCGTTCGTTGATGGCCTTCTTGGTTGATGCGTATCACGAGGATGAAGCTCCAAACACCAAGGGTGGCGTCGACGTTCGCACGGTTCTTCGCCTCGACTACCGCCTAGCTCCAATCAAGGCCGCGATTCTTCCTCTTTCTCGCAACGAAGACCTGTCTCCGGTTGCTCGCAACCTTGCGCAGGAGCTCCGTGGCTACTGGAACATCGACTTCGATGACGCCGGTGCCATTGGTCGTCGTTACCGTCGTCAGGATGAAATCGGAACCCCGTTCTGTGTCACTGTCGACTTCGAGACTCTTGACGATCAGGCCGTTACCGTTCGCGAACGCGACACGATGCAGCAGGAGCGCGTTTCGCTCTCCAAGCTTCGTGAATACCTAGGCGCAAAGCTAGTTTCCTAAGCAAATATGACGCAGCAGATTTCAGCGCCGGCACTCCAGTACGGCAAAATCGCGATCAAGACCCCCGTGGT
>JAGNYY010000075.1 GCA_017984715.1 Rhodoluna sp. | reverse complement strand
GCGAGGCTGACCTGCACGGCACCGGCCGCGTCTTGCTTCGCGCCTCAGGCACCGAACAGTTGGTTCGCGTGATGGTCGAGGCTGCCGACGAGGGCACCGCCAAGAGCTGGGCCGAGCGCATCGCCCGCATTGTTGAACAGCGCCTAAGTCTCAAGTAATTTCTTGATGTCGCCGAAGACTTCGAGTCCGGCACAAATAGCCTTGCCTTCATAAACCAAGTTCCCCCGCTTATCGAGGTGCTTGATCTCAATCGTGGCGTCAAGGGTTTCTTCGACTCGCTGGTACATGGCGGTCCGAAGTGGCGCATGAAGCAATCCACCGCGAACTCTTTCCGCGCTAAGTTCTAGGCGACCATCCGGGCCATCGATTTTCCATCGCACGTGCGAATCATCAATGATCAATTCCACTTCTTTGGCCCGGTTGTAGGTCGACCATTTGTGGAGCCTGCCATCGTGCTTGAAGCCGATTATGAAACCTCTAAACGCGCTGCGAAGCCAAGGGATTATTGCAACCGAGGCAATCAAGGATGCCTCCGGCGCACCTTCGATGTGGTTCGAGGCCATCCAGACGTACCCCTCTGGAAAGGCCTGGCCCCAGTCTTTTTCTATGTAGCCGCGGCCGTGCTCGAAGGACGTGAGTTTTCCCTCAACGCTGAGCGATCCGGACAATCCGTGCCCGAAACTGACCACGGCGTGGAAACACTCCATGCCCGGGACCATCCCATACCAGCCCATGATGCCGGGCTCCTTAAATGTCACTGGCCAGGGGTCAAGGTTTGTTGTGTAGGCAACGTCGCCGGTTAGTTGGGGGAGTTCTAGGTGGACCCCGGAAGCATCGAAGCGATTGCCGGCAACCCGAACTTCAAAGCGATCGGTGGCTGCTTCGAATTCAGATATCGGAAATGTGTGAAACCAAGAGCGGCCAGTAAGGCCATCCAAGACCTGAACAAGCGCGGTGTCCTCAGTGGTCTCCAGACCCCGAAAAATGCCTGGTATCACCGCCCAACGCTGAGTAAGGTCGGCACTTACGAGTTTTACGTACCAACCTTCAAAGAAGCCTCCGGTCTTGCCGGTGCCGTGGAATGCCTCTGGATGGGCAACTCCTCGAATGAAAGCTACTGGGCTCTGCATGGTTTCACACTACGCCCATTTGAGTGCTGATGATATTGGCAATGAAAAACGGGGCCACCGCTAGGTGACCCCGTTTTCAATTGGAGTTTTATGTACTGCTGATTAGTCCTTGAATTCCGACTTTGCGAATTCTGCTGACTCTTCAGCTGACTTGATGCGTGCGATTGAGTAGATAACCAAACCGAACAAGCACTTAGCCAAAACGTCGGCGATGCTGTAACCAACTTCACGAGCTACGAACTGGTCGGCGTTGAAGCCGGTTGAGCCCATGGCAAGGATGAAGGTGATTGGGTAAACACCCCAGGTAGCAATAAGCAATAGACGAAGAAGCTTGACCTTGCGCTGAACTGCTTCAGACTGCTTGGTTAGGCTCTTGCCTAGCTCGATGAACAATACATACAGGATGTAAAGGAATGGGATGGTCGATAGAAGACCCCAGACCGATGGAGCGATGCCCATGATGTCTAGCTTCGCGTCACCAGGGTAACCAAGAACGATCATTGCAGCAGCTGCTGGAACTAGACGGTTCAGCATTGAAGACTGTGCTGTACGTGCAAGTGCAAGAACTGCAACTAGCTCAACTAGAAGTAGTGGAACGGTTAGCAACCAGTCAACGTAGCGGTAGCCAACGTTGTATGCATCTGGGTTGTTGGCAGTCATGCCAGCGAATGCGTGGTTGAAGTTGTCGAACATTCGGAAGTAGTGGTAGGTGGCGATCGCGGTTACGGTGCCAGAGACCATTACTGCCATGCGGTAACGCGGAAGAACGCGCTCGCGGCCTACGAACAAGAAGATCGAAGTGAATAGCATCGATGCTAGACCCAGCGACAGGATGTTGTAGACGAGGTTGAACTGTCCGTTGGACAGTGTTGCAGAAAGAGTGTTCATTTGAAGCCTTTCAATTGATCAATTGATGTACTTTGAAAGTCATCGTTTGCATCGTCGGTGCCAAGGTTTATTGCACCTGGCGACACCCCTACGAATGGCTCGATATCAGTCAACTGAGAATTGGCTGTGAATAGTTCAACTGAAACTAACGATTTGGTAACGGCAAATCTAGAGTTTGCGCAGCAAAACCGATTCAACCGCGTGGTTGGCACCCTTTTTGAGAACCAGGGTCGCGCGCGACCGGGTCGGCGCAATGTTCTCGGTTAGGTTCGGCAGGTTAATGGTTGCCCAAATTTCCTGGGCACGGGCCAAAGCCTTCGACTCTTCCATCTCGGCATAGCGGTGAAAATATGAAGCCGGGTTGGTGAATGCTGATTCGCGCAGTTTGTGGAATCGGTTTAGGAACCACTGGGTGACGTTGTCGGTTTCGGCATCGACGTAGATCTTAAAGTCGAAGAAGTCACTTAGCGCTAGCTCTTGACCAGCACCCGGTGGCTGCAAAACGTTTAGGCCTTCGACGATGAGCACATCCGGGGCGTGCACCACGGCGGTTTCGCCAGGCACGATGTCATAGCTGAGGTGCGAATAGACCGGAGCAGAAACCTCGGCCGCGCCAGACTTCACGTCTGCAACAAACTTCAACAGCGCGAGGCGGTCGTATGACTCGGGGAAACCCTTGCGAGCCATGATTCCGCGGCGTTCTAGCTCGGCGTTGGGGAAGAGGAAGCCATCCGTGGTGATTAGTTCAACGCGAGGAGTTCCCTCCCAGCGCGACAGGAGTTCCTTGAGCAAACGTGAAACCGTCGACTTGCCAACGGCAACTGAACCGGCGACACCGATGATGAACGGCACGCGCTTGGAGCGCTCGCCCAGGAAGTCGCTGGTGACTCGGTGGAGGTCTTGCGTTTCGGCTACATACAGGTTCAAGAGACGACTCAGCGGCAGGTACACATCGGTGACTTCTTTGATATCTAGGAAGTCGCCGAGGCCGCGAATTTGCGCAATTTCGCTTTCGGTGAGCGGCAGTTCGGTGTTGTTGCCGAGCTCGGCCCAGTCGGCGCGCTCGATTTCGACGAAGGGGCTCAGGTCGGTGCCTGAATCTTCGTTACTCGCGGTCTGGGCTGCGCTCACAAAGAGCCATTCTGCCGTAAATTAGACCTATGTGCGGAATCGTGGGTTATGTAGGCCCGAAGTCAACCCTTGATGTTCTCCTAGGCGGCCTTCGTCGTCTCGAATACCGAGGCTATGACTCGGCTGGTGTTTCGATCATCGCTCCAGGCGGTGGGCTCGAAACTCGCAAGAAAGCCGGAAAGCTCGACAACCTAATTGCCGAGATCACCAACCACCCGCTTCCACTCGCCAACATCGGCATTGGTCACACTCGCTGGGCAACTCACGGTGCACCAACCGACGGCAACGCGCACCCACACCTCGGTGGCCCAACCGCAAAGCTTTCATTGATTCACAACGGCATCATCGAGAACTTCGGTGAGCTCAAGGCCGAGCTGGCTGCCATCGGCACCAAGT
>JAGNYY010000074.1 GCA_017984715.1 Rhodoluna sp. | reverse complement strand
ATTTGCTCGGTGCCGATCTGGATCAAGGGTTTCCAGTTCGAACGCAGTTATCACTCGGTTGCTAGGCTCAGCCAAGACCAGGCCGGCGACCTTGCAACCTCGGTAGAGGAATCGGTTCACGGCATCCGAGTATTGAAGGCGTTTGGACGCGGCGACCACATTGCTGGCAAGTTTGCCGCCGAGGCAGACACCCTTCGCGGAACCGAAATCAAAAAGGCCGGGCTGATTGCCGGCATCTGGATCTACCTGATTTTGGCGCCCGAGTTCGCGGTCGGTCTCTCGCTTCTGGCGGGTGTTTGGTTGGTCTCAACTGACCAGCTAACAGTGGGCGCATTGGTGGCATTCCTTGCCACCACGACTGCGCTTCGCTGGCCGACCGAGTCAATAGGTTTTTTGCTATCGATGACCTTGGATGCCAAAACGGCCATCCAACGTTTCTTTGAAGTGATTGACACCCCGGTAGATATTTCCGACCCGGCTAACCCGAAGACCATCAGCGAGCCACATGGCAGACTCGAATTCAAAGATGTGCACTTCCGTTATTCAGATGCTCCGGCCGACCAACCCGACCTACTCAACGGCATCGACCTAGTTCTCGAACCTGGTGAATCGGTGGCGCTAATCGGCATCACCGGTTGTGGCAAAACAAGCCTTACCGCGCTAACCACGCGCTTGTATGACGTGACCAGTGGGCAGGTGTTGCTCGATGGTGTTGATGTGCGAGATCTGACTCGAGAAGAACTTCGCACCCACATCTCGATGGCTTTCGAAGACGCAACGCTGTTCTCGGCGAGTGTGCGAGACAACGTTCTGCTTGGGCGCCCAGATGCTTCTGAGGCCGACTTGAAGCAGGCCCTTGAAATCGCGCAGGCGCACTTTGTCTATGACCTTCCAGATGGCCTCGACACCAAAATTGGCGAGGAGGGCATGAGTCTTTCGGGCGGCCAACGCCAGCGCCTGGCGCTTGCTCGTGCAGTTGCCGCTCGCCCGGCCATCCTGGTTCTTGATGACCCACTTTCAGCGCTCGATGTAGACACCGAGGCTTTGGTTGAAGAGGCTTTGCGCAGCGTGCTAACCACGACCACCGCTTTGATTGTTGCCCACCGACCATCAACGGTCCAGCTGGCCGACCGCGTTGCACTGATGCAAGACGGCCGAATCACCGCGATTGGAAAACACAGCGAATTGTTGGCCACCAACGATCACTATCGCTACGTGATTTCAAGCCTTGACGCCGCGGGGGAGATGATTTCGTGAGCATGCAAGGAACTTCGGGTGAAGACCGAATTGAGCTGAACAAGGATGAATCGCGCATCGTCAAACTTCGCGCACGTAAACTTCTGTTCTCGCTAATCAGACCAGTTCGCCCGCGTTTGATTGTGAGTTTTGCACTCGTGATTCTGAGCCAAGCTTTCCGCGTAGTTGGGCCGGCACTAATTGCCTACGGCATCGACAGCGCACTGCCTCGAGCGATCAAGAGCGAACTAACTCCACTCTATTTAGTGGTTGGCGGCTATCTCTTCGCAGCCCTGGCCACCGCATCTTTGACCTACAGCTTCTTGAAATTCGCTGCCCGCACGAATCAGAACGTCATGTTCGACCTGCGCCAGCGCCTGTTTGTGCACTCGCAGCGACTGAGCCTCGAGTTCCACGAAACCTACACATCGGGCCGCGTGATTGCCCGTCAGACCAGCGACCTGGACGCGATCAAAGAGCTTCTCGACACCGGTGGAAACGAAATGATCGCCGGAATCTTCTTCATGACCTTCACCGGTGCGGCCCTGCTTATCCTTGACCCGGGCAGCTTCGGCATCCTTTTGTTCAGCTTCATCCCATTGTGGTTCCTGACCCGCTGGTTCCAGAAGAACACCAAACTTCGCTATCGCCAGACGCGAGTTGCATCGGCCCGATTAATCGTGAAATTTGTTGAAACCATGACCGGCATCCGTGCGGTCAAGGCGTTCCGCAAAGAGAAGGACAACGAAGCTGAATACGCCGGCTACACCGAGGATTACCGTTCGGTAAACGCCAAGGTCATTCAGATTTTCGGAATCTACGACCCGGGTTTGACCATGATTGGCACCGTGACGGTTGCCTTCATCTTGTTGTTCGGTGGCTTCAGAGTCATCGATGGTTCGCTGGGCATCGGAATCTTGACCGCGGCAATTCTTTATGCTCGTCGTTTCTTTGACCCGATGGAGGGTCTGGCGATGTTCTACAACGCCTACCAATCGGCGAGCTCGGCACTAGAGAAGATATCTGGTGTGCTCGAAGAAGAAGAGTCGGTGCCTGAACCTGAGCACCCGACAAAGCTCACTAAGCCAACCGGCCACCTAAGTTTCGAAGACGTCGAGTTTCACTATTCGAATGGCAAGACCGTGCTGCCAGGTTTCAACCTAGACATTCCGGCAGGCCAAACCATTGCGCTGGTTGGCACCACAGGCGCCGGAAAATCCACACTCGCCAAGTTGGTGTCGCGCCTCTACGACCCGAGTGTCGGTCGCGTTGCTCTAGACGGAATCGACCTGCGCGACCTGAGCAACCTTCAGCTGCGGCGAGCAATCGTCATGGTGACCCAGGAGGCATACCTGTTCTCAGGTTCGGTGGCCGAGAACATTGCACTCGGCAAGCCGGATGCCACCATGGATGAAATCGAAGCGGCTGCTAAAGCGGTTGGCGTTCACGAGTTCATCTTGAGCATGCCCGATGGTTACAACACCGACGTAAACAAGCGCGGTGGCCGAGTTTCTGCCGGTCAGCGCCAATTGATTTCATTTGCGCGCGCATTTATCGCCGACCCGGCTGTTTTGATCTTGGATGAGGCTACCGCCTCTTTGGACATTCCGAGCGAACGCCTAGTTCAGCAGGGCCTGAAGACTCTGCTCAAGGGGCGAACTTCGATCATCATTGCTCACCGCTTGTCGACCGTTTCGATCGCCGACCGAGTGCTCGTTATGGAGCACGGTGAAATCATCGAGGATGACGCGCCGGCCGCACTAATTGCGGGCACCGGTAAGTTTGCTCGCATGCACGCGGCCTGGCGAGCATCGCTCGTATAACCTTTTTGCTGCCAGCAGCTACTTGAGTTTGCTGGCCTTGCTAATCGCAACTGCTGACCATGCCGGCATCGAAACCTTTGCTGTTCCATCCTTGGCCACAATCACGCGCGCGGCGGCCGCACACGAAACCTTAGCGGCCAACTTGCCAGTGACGGCTGCGTTGCAATAGGTGCCGGCAGGAAGCGTTGTTTTGACTGCACCGGTGAATTTGCTCGGGCCCGAGTTGAACAACACGAAACCGAGCTTGCCACGGCTAAAGCCATAGGCATTGCCCTTGGTTACATAGGCCTGTGGGGCTTGGCTGCCAACGGTATCGCGCCACTGAATCATTCCGGTGATTCCGGCCCAGCGATGTGAACAAACGAAGCTTCCGTGGGCAACTTTGCCCACGGTTGCGGCCGAGGCAATGGCTGGGCAAACCGCGTCGGCAGTCTTGCCGTTGGGCAACACCTTTGGCCCGGCATCGCGCTCGGCGAATGCATAACCCGAATAAATCATCGGCTTGCCATACGGAATCGAAAGCATAAACATGTTGGCGAGCTCAAACTTC
>JAGNYY010000073.1 GCA_017984715.1 Rhodoluna sp. | reverse complement strand
AGCCAGCAGGTAGAGTCCCAAGTTACTTGAGGCCCTTCCAGCCGTTCTGGCCGACCGGCTTGATCTCGTGCTGGATTGGCCCGGCGCTGCGGTCATTGACCAGACGCTTGTAGACCAGTTCGGCACCGATCAAACACATTGGCAAGCCAATGCCAGGAATGCTGTGGTGGCCGGCATAGTAGAGACCCTTGACCTTCTTACTGATGTTGGTTGGGCGGAAGAACGCACTCTGGAACAGGGTGTGAGCCATTCCCAGCGCCGTGCCAGACCAAGCGTTTAGGTCATCGACGAAGTCGGCAGGACCCATTGAGCGACGAACAACGATGCGCTCGGCTAGGTCAGGAATCTCACACCAGTCAGAGATCTGCTGAATGATTCGATCGGCGGCTGCCTCGAATGCTGCGTCGCCCTTGCCGTCCAAGCCGCCATGGCCAAGTGCAGGGTCAGCGGCAATCGGCACCAAAACGAAGAGGTTTTCGTAACCCTCGGGGGCAACGCTCGGGTCGGTGATGCTCGGGGCGCAGATGTAAAGAGAGGCAGGGTCAGGAATTACGCTGGTTGCTCCCTGCTTCTTCTTCTCGGCGGGGGTGCGGAAGACTTCCTTGAAGTTCTTTGCCCAGTCCTCTGAATACAAGAGGGTGTGGTGGTCGAGCTGCGGCAGCTTGCCCTTGACTCCCAAGAACAACAACATTGCCGAGGGGCCAGGAACCTTGTCTTCCCACCACTTGGCAGGAAGGCTCTGGTCCTCAGGGTTCAACAGCTGAGTCTCAATGTGGTGCAGGTCGGCGTTGCCGACAACAACATCAGCCGGGTAGAAAACCTTGCCAACCCAAACGCCGGTGGCACGCCCATCCTTGGTTTCGATCTTCGAAACTCGCGAATTGGTGTTCACAGTGACGCCGTGCTGTTTTGCCAAACGCTCGATTGCCTCGATGACCGTGTAGAAACCACCCATCGGGTAGAAGACGCCTACGTTCATGTCAACGTGGGTCATCAGGTGATACATGCTCGGGGTGTCATAAGGCGAAGCGCCTAGGAAGACGGCCGGGAAGTTCAGAATCTTGCGCAGTCGAGGGTCGGTGACGTGCTTGCCGGCGAAGGTGTCTAGCGGGGTTACTAGGTGCTTCAAGAATCGGCCAACTCGAGCCAAAACGTCAGGCTGAATGAACGACTTAGCGTTCTGGAAGTTTGTGTACAGGAAGTGCTTGATCGACAGCGCGTAGGTGTCTTCGGCCGAGTCTATGTACTTCTGCAGGCGCTCGCCGGAGCCGGGTTCAATCGAGTCGAATAGTTCCTTGTTCTTGGCTAGATCTTCACGGATGATCAGCTTCTCTTTGTAGCCTTCATTGCGAGTTTGATAGGCCGGGTCGAGTCGAACGAGGCTTAGCTCTTGAGCTGCCGTTGTTCCCATCAGCTTGAAGAACTGGTCAAAGGCATCAGGCATCAAATACCAGGATGGGCCCATGTCGAACTTGAAGCCGTCTTTCTCCCAGATGTAAGCCCGACCGCCAACCTTCTCGCGAGCCTCGAGGACGGTTACCTTCATGCCAGCTTTTGCCAGGATTGCTGCCGTTGCCAGGCCGGCGATGCCGCCGCCGATTACGACCGCGGTTTTTTCGTTGCTCATTTGGGAATGACTCCTAATAGCGCTTTAGTGAGAATGACAAGTTTTTGAGAGTTTGGAACGCTGATGCGAGTTTCAATCAGAACTTCGGCGGGGGTATTCCGGATTCGTTCGTTCAGAGCCTGGAAGAACATCTGGGCTGCAGCGACTGCCTTGCGAGAGCCTCTTGGCAGCAGTGGAAGAGTCTTAGCCGAGGTTGCCAGATCGTTCTCGATGTCCTCGATGAGTCGAAGCTGTGTGGCCTGGTCAAAGCTCTCGACATTCACATTCGGAAAGTATGAGCGACCAAGCTTCTTGAAGTCGGCAGCCAAGTCGCGCAGGAAGTTCACCTTTTGGAAGGCGGCGCCCAGAGCTCGAGCGCCGGCGATAAGGGTCACGCGCTCTTCCTTCGTGTAATCGCGCCCGACCATAAACACCTTCAGGCACATCAAACCGACAACTTCAGCGGAGCCATAAACATAAGTGTCGAAACTCTTCTGATCGTGTTCGCGCTCGGTTAGGTCCATTCGCATCGAGTGAAAAAACGGTTCAATAATGTCGCGCTTGATGCCAGCTTCGCGAGCGGTGTGGGCAAATGCGTGAACTACAAGATTTGTGCTGAAACCCGAGGCCAGTGCTCGGTAGGTCTCGGCCTCAAGCTCATCCAAGAGTTTGGCCGGGTTGTCTTGTGCCTCGGCTGCAGCGCCGTCCACGATTTCATCGGCAACGCGAACCAGAGCATAAATGTTTCTCACCGGCTGCTGCTCACTCCCGCCAAGCAACTTTGAGGCCCAACCGAAGCTGGTCGAATAGGTGTCGATGACCTCGGCCGAGGAGCGCTCGGCTGCCTCGAGATAGCGCTCTAAGCTGCTCGGTTCAGTGGAAGGGTTCTCGCTTGACACGTCTAAAGGCTACCGCGAATCGAAGGAATCAAATCTGAATCGATAGTGTTGTTTCATTCACTCTCGCAATTGAAAAAGGGGCCAAACATGAAGAACTCGATTTACGACATGATCGGCGCGCTGCTAGTTGCGCTCACCATCCCGGTAATGATGGTTGTCGGAATCATCGCCGACGCAATTTTCGACCTCGTTTAGGGCTCATTACCGCGTGAAATAAGGCTTTGAAAAGGTAGGATTGTCCCTATGTCTGTAGATATCAAGCCGCGTTCACGCGACGTAACCGATGGAATTGAAAAGGCTGCCTCACGAGGCATGCTCCGTGCTGTTGGCATGGGCGATGAAGACTGGGTAAAGCCACAAATCGGTGTGGCCAGCTCTTGGAGCGAAGTCACCCCTTGTAACCTCTCGCTAGACCGCTTGGCAGACGCAACCAAGTCGGGTGTGCACGCCGCCGGTGGCTACCCACTCGAGTTTGGAACCATCTCGGTTTCTGACGGCATCTCGATGGGCCACGAGGGCATGCACTTCTCGCTAGTTTCGCGCGAAGTTATCGCGGACTCAGTTGAGACAGTTATGCAGGCAGAGCGCCTCGACGGCTCGGTTCTTCTAGCCGGCTGTGACAAGTCACTTCCGGGCATGCTCATGGCGGCAGCCCGTCTAAACCTTTCATCCGTGTTCTTGTATGCCGGTTCGATCATGCCTGGCTGGGTCAAGCTCACCGATGGCACCGAAAAGACCGTGACCATCATCGACGCTTTCGAAGCTGTCGGCGCGTGCAAGGCCGGCAAGATGTCTGAAGAAGACCTTGGCCGCATCGAGCGCGCAATCTGCCCTGGCGAGGGCGCTTGTGGAGGCATGTACACCGCAAACACCATGGCTTCGGCTGCTGAGGCGCTAGGCATGAGCCTTCCAGGTTCGGCTGCTCCACCGGCTGCAGACCGCCGCCGCGACGTCTGGGCTCACCGCTCGGGCGAGGCAGTTGTGAACCTTCTTCGTCTCGGCATCACCGCGCGCGACATCTTGACCAAGAAGGCTTTCGAGAACGCCATCGCCGTAACCATGGCATTCGGTGGTTCAACCAACGCTGTTCTTCACCTTCTTGCGATTGCTCGCG
>JAGNYY010000015.1:4146-12095 GCA_017984715.1 Rhodoluna sp. | reverse complement strand
CCGTCCACTTCGATGTTGTCTGGCTTGTTCATGTAAGGCGCCTCTGAGCCATCTAGAAGCATGGTGATCTTTCCACCCAGGGCCGGGTTCTTTGCATCTGTCAATCGAAGCTTCCATAGGGCGCCGCCGTCACGCTTCGTAACCAACTTGTTATTTGGGTCCAGTGCCGTTGCTGCCTTGTTGCCGTTTGACTCAGTGGTTACGAAATAGTAGTTTCGAGCATCGTTAGGGTCGAAAGCTCCATCCTCAACACGAGCCAGCGAAGTTCCAACCAGAGCCGCAGCCTTGTTCTGTGCGACACCGTTTACCGAAGCGTCAACGGTTGCGAAACTAATGGCGGTTTCCTTGCCCTTGCCAACCTGCGTGCGGAACTCGGCTTCGGTCTTGAAACCGCCGATGTTCATAACGTAGGTCTTTCCGTTGGTCAAACCAGCACGCTGGTACCAAGCGCCAGCGTTGGTCTTAGTGCCCTGGTAAAGCCAAAGCTGAGAGTCGGTTGCCGAACCATCTTCGTTTCCAAATAGTGCGGTGGTCTTGGTGCCGGTTGGAGCTGCAACGAAGGTTTCCCACGAAGCTAGTCCTAGACCAGGAATCTGCGCCAGCTGACCTGCAGCATTTACAGCGAATCCGCGGCTCTCGTCGCCACCCTCTTCGCCCGTTAGGAATACGGCATCCTTGATGCCGTAAGCCTTCTTAGTCTTTGGGTCGACATATGAGAAGCGACCAGCAGGAGCTAGTGAGGCTGAGCAGAAGCGGTTCAGGAACTTAGTGTGCTGAGGCGTGCCATAGGAGTCCTTCTCGGTCGCTCCTGTTGGAGCAGAAGCAGTTGCACTAAAGGTCTTGGTTGAGTAGTTGTAGAACAATGCCGAGGTTAGGAACTCGCGAGCGTTGGTCAACTTCTGAGTAGTTGGGTTCATTGTGAACTCGGTAATGGTCGCGCCTGCGGCGTCTCCACCGGCACGCGCCATGCTAGCTGAAGTGGCGTTATATCCGATCTCGTGGTTCATCAAAATCTTGACAGTGTTACCTGACTTGAATGCGCCGGTGCCGTCCGGGATACCAGCGATCTGGTAGCCATTGATAACGTCACCCGCGGTAGCTAGAACCTGTAGTGATGCACCAGGCGCAACGGCCTGAACATAAACAGGTGCGTCTGCAGCAAGTGCTGGCAATGATGTGGTTGCAACGAGTGCAACGGCGGCAACTACGACAGTTGCCTTTGAACGAGTCTTCATTCATTTCCTCCGTGTTTGACCGGCGTTATGCCGATGGGTTAATTAGAGGAAGCGCAGATTAAGGGAAACGTTTCTTATTGCTAACCAATGGCGAACGGTTCAGTTCAGTTTGGTTAACGGATTCGCCAGGGTGCTGGTGGCAATTACGCGGAGGTCAAACAGGTCCGATTCGTTTAGCGCGAACGGATTCGCATTTAGCACCACAAACTCAGCCGACTGACCCGCTTGGAGGGTTCCGGTTCGAATATCCTTGGCCAGCTGCGTTGCAACACCTGATGTGTATGCTCGCAGAGCCTCGGCGATAGTTAGAGACTGGTGCTTAGTCCAGGATGCTCCACCTGGCATAGATCGATTGACTGCGGTTGCTGCGCCTAGCAGGGCATCGGGGCTAGAAACCGGCCAGTCGCTGCCGAAGGAGATTTTCGCGCCTGCTGCCGCTAGGTCACGCATTCGATACATGGTGTCAAGCCGTTTTCGTCCAACCTGAGGCACGCAGGTCAAAAGCTGCCCATCCTCACGCGCCCACAGCGGTTGAAAGTTGGCGGTAACGTTCAGTTTCTCAAACCGAGGAACATCCTCATCGGAAACAAGCTCACTGTGTGCAATCACGCTCGGGATCGATGGGTTCACCTCTTCAATGACATCGAGTGCTGCTCGAACTGCGGCGTCCCCGATGGCATGCAGGTGAAGCTGAAAACCAAGATCTGATGCCTTTCGCGCGGCAGCGACTAGTTCTTCAAACTGCCACACCTGTTCACCGTGCTGGTGTGCCGACGGACCCGATACGTAGGGCTCCAGGACACTTGCAGTGCTGCTTCCCAGGACGCCATCCACGAAGAATTTCATGGCGTTTGCTGTCAAGGCTGGGTGGTCTAAATCGCGAACTTGCCCACGCATATCCTCGAAGTACTTGAAATCTGAATGCCAACTTGCTGGGTCAGCGCGAAAGGCAAGGTTCGTGGTTACTCGCAGACGGTCGCGTCTAGCCGATTCCAAATAGACCTCGGTCATGCCCGGGTCAATCCAGGCATCCTGAACCTCCACGACGCCAAATTTCAATAGGCGATTCTGTGCCCAATCAAGAGAATCAAGCTCTTGCTCGAGTGTGAGTGGCGGGATGTGCTTCATCACCAACTGCATGGCTTCCCATTCGCGCAGCACCCCGGTTGCGACACCAGCGTCATCGACATCGATTGATCCGGTTGTAATCGCAGGCAGCGCGTCTAGTAACCCAGCGAGCTCAAGCGCCTTGGTGTTCACCCAGAGAGTGTGGTGATCTGCTCCGTGAAGGACGACGGGCCTATCTGCGACTGCGGCGTCGAGTTCGGACCGGTGAAACTCTGCGTCGATGCTTCGGTCATACGCCGCTCCGTCGATCCAGGTTGCTTCGGGATGCTCGTTGGCATAAGCGAGGATTATTGATTGAACCTCTGAGAGGGTCGAAACATCTGTGACGTCGGGCCCGGTGTGCTCTCGTCCGGCGAACAGCGGGTGGCAGTGCCCATCCCTGAAAGCGGGCATAACAAATGCTGAGTTCAGTTCGACCAAATGGTCTGGAATGGCTGAAGTGTCAATTTCGGCTACTGCGCCATCGACTACATCGAAGCGACTCAAGGCGGGGGAGTCATCCAAGCCTCGCCAGAGGAGGGCATTTGAATAACGAATTCGCATTTCGCTAGATTATTTCTTTTTCATCGAAATAGCAGGCGGGGCAAAGCGACTCATAGGTCACTTCAGCGCCGTCGATTGCCACCTGTTCACCGTCAAATACGAACTGGCCGTCGATGAGGCGAGCGTTGAACATGGCCTTGCGACCGCAGCGACAAATGGTCTTTAGCTCTTCGAGCGAGTGTGCAATTTCAAGAAGGCGAAGGCTGCCCGGGAAGCCATTGGTCAAGAAGTCAGTGCGAATGCCATATGCCAGCACCGGAATTCCATCCAGGACAGCGATTTCGAGGGCTTCGTCAACTTGCTTGCGCGTTAGAAACTGGGCTTCGTCTATCAAAAGGCAAGAAACTGGCTTTCCGGTTTCAAGGATCTTTGCTTCACATAAAGCGGCGAACTCAGTTCGAAGGTTCAGGCCTGGGGTTATTAGGAAATCGACTTCACGATCAACGCCCAGACGGCTTGTGATTGCCCGAGCTCCCTTAGTGTCAACTGCCGGCTTGGCTAGGAGAACGACCTGATGACGCTCTTCATAGTTGTGAGCCGCTTGAAGCAGAGCTGTACTCTTGCCCGAATTCATCGCTCCGTGGCGAAAGTACAGCTTGCTCAAGGTCTTAGTTGTAGCTTCGGAAAGCGACAACGGCGTTGTGGCCACCAAAACCGAATGAGTTGCTGATAGCTAGAATCGGGCCATCTGGCAACTTTCGAGGTGAGACAACAACGTCCAATGGAATCGCTGGGTCTTGGTTCTCGAGGTTGATTGTCGGTGGTGCTGTGCGTTCGTGCAAAGCAAGCACGGTGAAGATTGCCTCGATTGCCCCTGCGCCACCCAGAAGATGACCGGTCGACGACTTGGTTGCCGAGATTGCAATCTTGTCTAGGTGGTCACCGAAAACGCGACGCAGTGCGGTGTACTCGGCGATGTCGCCAACCGGGGTGCTGGTTGCATGTGCATTAATGTGGACCACGTCTTCGACAGCAGCGTTTGCTTGCTTTAGCGCTGCAAGAACAGCACGCGCCGCGCCAGTACCCTCAGGGTCTGGAGCAGTGATGTGGTGGGCGTCTGAGGTCACTGACCCGCCGACTAACTCGGCATAGATTTTTGCCCCGCGAGCTAGTGCGTGCTCCTCGGTCTCAAGAACCATTGCACCGGCACCCTCGCCCATGACGAAGCCATCGCGTGCCACGTCGTAAGGACGAGATGCGGCTGCTGGGTTCTCGTTGTTGCGAGAAAGTGCATGCATCGCTGCGAAAGCTGCGATTGGAAGCGGGTGAATGCCTGACTCGCAACCGCCGGCGACGACAACGTCAATTTCGCCGCTCTGCAGACGCGTAATTGCGTTCGCAATGGCCTCGGTGCTTGAAGCACAGGCTGATACCGCGGTGCGGACGCCACCGCGTGCGGCGATGTCCATGCCAATAGCGGCTGCTGGGCCGTTAGGCATCAGCATTGGGATGGTCATTGGAAGGACACGACGTGGGCCGCGCTCCTTCAAAGTTTCGAATGCGTCCAAGAGTGTCCAGACGCCACCGATGCCGGTTGCGTATTCGACAGCAAGACGCTCTGGCTGTACCTCTGGTGAGCCAGCGTCAGCCCAAGCTTCGCGCGCTGCAATGAGGGCGAATTGGCTGGATGGATCTAGGCGCTTTGCTTCCTGTGGGGTTAGAACCTCGGAAGCAGGCACCTTGGCTTGACCAGCAAAGGTCACGGGCAGCTCGTATTTCGCTACCCACTCGGCATCAATCGTAGAGATGCCTGATTCCCCAGCGAGCAGTGCTCGCCATGTTGATTGCACGTCGCCACCGAGAGGCGTGGTTGCGCCTACTCCGGTGACAACGATTTTGTGAGACAAGATTATTAACCCTGAGCTGCAGTGATGAAGTTGACTGCGTCACCAACGGTGATTAGGTTCTTCACTTCTTCATCAGGAATCTTTACGCCGAACTTGTCTTCTGCGTTTACAACGATGGTCATCATTGAGATTGAGTCAATGTCGAGGTCATCGGTGAATGACTTCTCTAGCTGAACAGCCTCGGTTGCGATGCCGGTTTCTTCGTTAACGATCTCAGCAAGACCTGCTAGAACTTCGCTCTGCGAAAGTGCCATGATTTATCTCCTTAGTTGGTTATTTGACCGCTTATAAGTTTAGGGCAGGACTACTACTTGAGCACCGAAGGCGAGCCCCGCGCCGAACCCAATTTCTAGCGCCAGACCGCCAGATTTAACTGTGCCGTCCTTCAGTAGCTGGTGCATCGCCAGCGGAATGCTGGCGGCAGACGTGTTTCCGGTGACGATGATGTCTCGAGCGACAACGACGTGCTCTGGAACTCCAAGTTGCTTTGCCAATTCATCAATGATTCGAATGTTCGCTTGGTGGGTCACGATCGCAGAGAGATCGTCGGCGGTTACGCCAGCGACCTCTAGGGCCTGTTTAGCAACCTTTACCATCTCCCAGACAGCCCACTTGAAAACGGTGAGACCTTCTTGGCGCAAAGTTGGCCATGCAGCGGTTCCATCGCGGAGTTCAAGCAAGGATGCAGTCATGCCGACGGCGTCCCAGTGTGAACCATCAGAACCCCAAACTGTCGGGCTGATTCCAGGGGTCTCGGATGGGCCCACAATCGCAGCACCGGCGCCGTCGCCCAATAGGAATGAGATGGTTCGGTCGGTTGGGTCGATGAAGTCAGAGAGCTTCTCTCCACCAATAACCAAGACATACTTGGCCATTCCTGAGCGCACCAACGCATCGGCCTGTGCGATTCCATAGCAGTAGCCGGCACAGGCGGCTGAAATGTCGAATGCTGGTGCAGGGTTCGCACCAATTTTGTCGGCTAAAAGGGCTGCAGCCGAAGGAGTTTGGTGTGGGTGAGTGATGGTGCTGAACAATACAGCGCCGATTTCGCTCGCTTCAATGCCAGCGCCCTTGATCGCCTCAAGCGACGCTTCAACCGCCATGTCCATGAGGCTACGGTCGACTGATGCTCGGCGGCGAGTCACAATGCCGGTGCGCTGACGGATCCACTCGTCGGAGGAGTCAATCGGGCCCGCGATGTCATCGTTAGTCACGGTGAGGTCTCCGCGTGCAGCACCCAGTGCGTAGATTCTCGAGAACTGAACTGGCGCGTATTGCTTCAAAACTGGCTGTGTCATGGCTTCTCTATCTATGCGTGGTTTGCGATCAGCGTGGCCGCTGCTTCTAAGTTCTCAGGTGACTTTATCGCTAGAGTCTCGATGCCCGGCATTGAACGCTTGGCTAGACCCACGAGCGTGCCCGCTGGTGCAACTTCTATCAACGCTGTTACACCGGCTTCTACCATTGCAGCCATGCAGAGGTCCCATCGGACCGGGCTCTTGACTTGATTCACCATTAGCTCGACAAACTCAGGCCCTGATGTGATGTTTCTTCCTCCAGCATTCGTCCAAAGCTTGGTGCTCGGGTCGGCAACCGTTAGGCCAGCGGCGTAGGCTGCCAAAGTTGAGACCGCAGGAGCCATGTAGCGGGTGTGGAATGCGCCTGCCACCTGAAGAGGGATTACGCGTGAACCCTCTGGTCCGGCGGCTTGAAGATCGCCGATTCCTGCGGCGGAACCCGCTGCAACGATTTGCCCACCGCCGTTATAGTTTGCTGGCTCTAGACCGAGTTCGAGAAGTCGTGCCTCGACAACTGCCTGCTCGCCACCCAAAATCGCAGCCATCGATGTTGGCTCGAGCCCGGCAGCTAGCGCCATTGCGTCGCCACGCTCTTTCACGAATTTAATGCCCTGTTCGGCGGTCAAAATTCCGCTAGCCACAGCCGCAGTTATTTCACCAACCGAGTGCCCCGCCACTCCGGAGATCTTCTCTGATACCGCACCAGAGTTTTCAAAAAGGGCTGCAAGGGTAGCGACGCCAGCTGACACGATAAGTGGTTGCGCTACAGCTGTGTCTCGGATTGTGTCTGCATCGCTGACAGTTCCGTGAGCCATAAGGTCGATTCCCGAGGCGCTTTGCATTGACTCAATCGAGGTCTTGAATGCTGGCAAGTCGAGCCACGGCAGCATGAAACCAGGAGTCTGCGAGCCTTGGCCCGGACACACAACAACGATCACTTTGAACTACCTTCGCTTCCTTGAATCGGTTTCACTCATAGAGCCTAAAACCATTGCGACCTGCAGGATGAACGCCTCGCGGGCGCCCGTGGCATCCCAGCCAATAATTTCGCTGATTCGCTTTAGGCGGTATCGAACCGTGTTTGCGTGCACGAAAAGCTCTCTCGCGGTTGACTCGAGCGAACGACCGGTCTCTAAGTAGGTTCCCAGGGTCTCCAGCAGCTCGGGTGAATGCTCCGCGAGGGGCCGATAGATTCGCTGTACCAACGTCGACTTCGCAAGCATGTCACCCGCGAGTGCGCGTTCCGCCAACAGGTCGTCCGCTTTGATCGGGCGAGGGGCTTTTGGCCAGGCACGCACCACGGCAAAGCCCGCGAGCGCTGCCTTCGCCGAACGGTGAGCTTGCGAGACTTCTTCTACTTCGGGGCCTAAAACCAATGCTCCCGAACCAAAGAGCGGCTCTAGGGCGGTTGCTAGTTTCATAAACGCATTGCCATCACCCGCTGACACGGATGGATTTACGCGACCAAGAACTGCAAATAGTCGGCTGCCATGAATTCCCACCAAGATGTCAGCATCGTGTCGACGAACCAAGCGGCGAATCGCTTCTATGTCGACAGCCTCTGTGGTGTCACCGATCAGAACTGAAACTGAACCGCGCGCCCGCCAACCAAGGGCAGCGATCCGCGAAGACAGTTCTTCTTCGTTTTCACCGCTCAGGATCGAGTCGACCACGAGTGCCTCAAGTCGCGCATCCCAGAGACCACGAGCTTCCGCAGCCTTCGCGTAGACATCTGCTGCCGAAAAAGCAATCTCGCGAGAGTAGAGCAGGACTGCCTCGCGAAGAGTTTCATCGTGCTCCACGACGCGATCTTCAACCACTTGAACCACGACGCGAATCAACTGCAGGGTCTCTTGCAGTGAGATTGATCGAAGTAACTCACGTGGCGCGGTGCTAAA
>JAGNYY010000015.1:0-4046 GCA_017984715.1 Rhodoluna sp. | reverse complement strand
TGTGAATTCCACGAAGGATTCCCTCGACGTCAACGTTCTCAGGTTCAGCTGGCTGGACGTATGGCTCGTTGTAGACGGTCACGTAGTAAATCACGTTCGGGTCTGGGTGGTTGCCACCATACATGCGCTCGATTCCGCCACGGATGATGTGACCGATCTCGTAACCGTAAGCCGGGTCATACGCGATGACGCCCGTGTTGGTCGATGCGAGCAGTGGAGAGTGGCCATCTGCGTGCTGCAGGCCTTCACCGGTTAGGGTCGTGCGTCCTGCAGTTGCACCGATCATGAAGCCGCGAGACAACTGGTCGGTAGCCGCCCAGATCGAGTCGGCTGTGCGCTGGAATCCGAACATCGAATAGAACACGTAGAACGGAATCATTGCCTGACCCTGAGTGGCATAGCTAGTGGCCACCGCGGTGAATCCTGCGACCGAACCTGCTTCGTTGATTCCGGTGTGCAGGATCTGACCCGACGCGCTCTCCTTGTAGTTGAGCAGAAGCTCACGGTCTACAGAGATGTAGTGCTGACCGTTCGGGTTATAGATCTTTGCAGTTGGGAAGAAGGCGTCCATTCCGAAGGTGCGAGCCTCATCCGGGATGATCGGAACAATGCGCTCACCGAACTCAGGCGATTTGAACAAGTCCTTCAGCAGTCGAACGAATGCCATGGTCGTGGCAACTTCTTGAGTTCCTGAACCACCCTTCGCAACCTTGTAGGTGCTTTCCTCAGGGAGTTTGAAGTCAACATACTTGCTGCGACGCTCTGGCAGGTAACCACCGAGTTCGCGACGACGCTCGTGCATGTACTGAATTTCAGGAGCATCTTGCCCTGGGTGGAAGTAAGGAGGCTGGTAAGGGTTTTCCTCGAGCTGCGCATCCGTGATCGGGATGTGAAGCTCGTCGCGGAAGCCCTTCAGGTTGTCCAGAGTCATCTTCTTCATCTGGTGGGTGGCGTTGCGACCCTCGAATGACTTACCAAGCGTGAAGCCCTTGATGGTCTTCGCCAAAATCACGGTTGGCTGGCCCTTGTGTTCCATTGCAGCCTTGTATGCGGCGTAGACCTTCTTGTAGTCGTGTCCGCCACGCTTTAGACCCCAAATTTCCTCGTCGGTTAGGTGCTCGACAAGCTTTGCGGTGCGTGGGTCGCGACCGAAGAAGTTTTCGCGCACGAAAGCGCCATCCTCGGTCTTGTAGGTCTGATAGTCGCCATCCGGGGTCGAGTTCATTAGCTCGACAAGAGCGCCGTCGACGTCATTCTTGAGCAGCGTGTCCCACTCGCGGCCCCAAACGACCTTGATGACGTTCCAACCTGCTCCACGGAAGAAGCTTTCGAGCTCCTGGATGATCTTGCCGTTTCCGCGAACCGGGCCATCTAGGCGCTGAAGGTTGCAGTTGACCACGAAAGTTAGGTTGTCCAGCTTGTCGTTTGCAGCAAGCTGCAAGGCGCCGCGTGATTCGACTTCATCGAGTTCGCCATCGCCTAGGTAGGCCCAGACGTGCTGCTCAGCGGTGTCCTTGAAGCCACGACCAGCAAGGTAGCGGTTGAACTGTGCCTGGTAAATGGCGTTAATCGGGCCAATACCCATTGAAACTGTCGGGAACTGCCAGAAGTCAGGCATCAAGCGTGGGTGCGGATACGAAGACAAGCCACCGCCGGCGTGTGACTTCTCCTGGCGGAAGCCGTCGAGTTGCTGTTCGCTCAAGCGGCCCTCTAGGAAGGCGCGAGCGTAAGGGCCTGGCGATGCGTGACCCTGGATGAAAATCTGGTCACCACCTGATGGGTGGTTCTGGCCTTTGAAGAAGTGGTTGAATCCAACTTCGTACAGTGAGGCCGAAGAGGCAAAGGTCGAGATGTGGCCACCGACTCCGATGCCAGGGCGCTGTGCTCGGTGCACAAGCATCGCTGCGTTCCAGCGCATCCATGCGCGATAGGTGCGCTCAACCTTTTCGTCACCAGGGAACTCGGCCTCGTTTTCGGGCGCGATGGTGTTGATGTAGTCGGTGGTTGGCACCATCGGCACATTCAACTGAAGTTCGTGAGACCGACGCAAGAGGTTCAACATGATCTCGCGAGCGCGGCCGCGGCCGTGAACTCGGGCGATGGCGTCAAGTGACTCAAGCCACTCGCTGGTTTCCTGTGGGTCTTGGTCAGGGGTGTTGACCGCAAATGCATCCTGGTTGTTAATGGACACCGACATCCTCTTTCGTGGGGGATGGACAAAGATTAACGAAAAGCTTTGGTAAAGCCTCATAAGAGTTTATGTCGACAAAGGGAAGCATTTGTATGTTTTGCTAGTTCAAAGTTGAAAAGACACAAGCCTATTTTTGTAGAACGGACCAAATCATGACTTTGATCATCGGCGACCACGCACCAGACTTCGAACTAATCAACCAGTATGGCGAGACCGTGAAGCTAAGTGACTTCCGCGGGAAGAAGCCAGTGGTCTTAGTTTTCTACCCACTGTCGTTCTCGGGCATCTGCACCGGTGAACTTTGTGAGATCCGCGACAACTTTGCGAAGTTTGACAAGGAAAACGTTGAACTTTTGGCCATTTCTGTCGACTCAAAGTTTGTGCAGAAGCAGTTCGCAGAGCACGAGGGATATAAGTTCTCGGTTCTAGCTGACTTCTGGCCACACGGCGCTGTTGCTAAGGCCTACGGCGTCTTCTTAGAGGAGGCCGGAATCTCTAACCGCGCCACTTTCGTAATCAACACCGATGGTGAATTGGTGGCCAAGTTCGTTACCGCTCCAGGGCAGGCACGAAGCTTGGATGAGTACGACCGCGCATTGGCTAGCCTCTAGTCGATTCGCCAAAAGACTTCGGAATGTTGTAGTCTTTTCTGGTTGCGGTTCGCCGCAGCCCTCGAAAGAGGGGCCTTTAGCTCAGCTGGTAGAGCGCCACGCTTACACCGTGGATGTCATCGGTTCGATCCCGGTAGGGCCCACAAACGGTAAATGCCGGGGTGCGTAAGCACCCCGGCATTACTATTTAGGTATGGATTCCGAACAGCTTTTTCCGCCCACTCCACGTGCTTTGAGTGACGCCGAACTGCAGGAAGTTCTAGACCGAGCGAAGGCAGAGGGCGGTGGCGTTCTGGCCGCCATGCAAATCCTTGAAGCTCAGGCCCAGCTGCGTGAAACTGACAAGTCGGAGTTTCGTGCGTGGCAATCGCAGCAGCAAGAATTTGGCTCCGAGGAAGAGATTGCCACTGTCCTAGATGAAGGGCTTCAAGCGGAGGTCGCGGTTGATCTCCCAGCTGTAGAGGTGCTAGTCCAAACCAAACGCTTGGCTCGTGATCCTTCGTCCAGCCAATTTTGGGTATGGCTTCCCATCTCGGGTTCGTTGCTACCTTTTGGCCTTGCGCTTTGGTTAAGGAGCTTGGGGCTAACTTCTGAACAGTCACTAACCGCTGCTCTTCTCGGGATCTTTGCATCTGCTGGTGTAGTTGCGGTTGGGGCGATAGCCGGTAAACGTTCCTCGTTACCAACTTTGGTTCTCTCCCGTGCTGCATTTGGGGTCTTCGGCAACCTAGCACCCGCGACCATACTCGTGGTCTCCCGGCTTTTTTGGGCAATGGTGCTAGTCAGCCTCGGCTACATGCTGATAGCTCAAAACTTTGCGAGCACCGCAAGCATTTCAGGGGTTTCGGAACCTGTCTCATGGCTGGCCGTCACCATTCTGGTGGTCTTAGTTCTAGGCTCTGTCGTTCTATCTTCGCTTGGTGGAAGATCGCTTATTTGGGCGCAGCGCCTTAGTGGAGCTCTGGGAATCGCCACTGCAATAATCATCACAATCGCAAAGGTAGGAGCAGAGGGCCTAGCAACTGACACTCTGCAAACTGGGTCTTGGTTAAGGGCATTGGGAGCTTCAGTCGTAATCTTCGCCATTTTCGGTCTTGCCTGGTCTTCCGCGTCCTCAGACTATGCCGCCGGCCTTCCGGTCAATGTTCGTGGTTGGAAGGTTGCCGGCTGGGCGATTCTGTCGATGGGTGCTGTTCCTGCCTTGCTTTCGGTATTCGCTCTTATTGCGTTCGGATCAATCACTG
>JAGNYY010000072.1 GCA_017984715.1 Rhodoluna sp. | reverse complement strand
CTGCTTGACACGGTTGAGCGAGTAAGGAACGCTACACCCGAGGCCAAGTCGCGGAATACAACGGTCTCGTACTTTGGGTGAATGTCTGCCTTCATGGGTAACTTCCTAGTTGTTCTAACGGATTTCTATAAAAACTTTGGGGTGGTTGCTTCAATAGCAACAAGGGTCAAGCATAACAGAAGCAAAGTGCCAGGGAAAGCACTAAGGCTGAACTTTTTTAGTGCCCAGTGCCTAGTGTTTTGCGCCTAGTGTTTTGCGCGGGCGCGGTAACGCCCATCCGAGTAGTCAACCTCGACATTGAAGCCGAAGGCCTCAGAAATCTTGAGTGAGGTCAATGTTGAACCAATCTCGCCGGCGGCATAGACCTGACCTTCACGAAGAATGAGTGCGTGAGTGAACCCAGCCGGGATCTCCTCCAGGTGGTGGGTAACCATAACCATTGCTGGCGCAGTTGGCGCCGAGGCGTACTGGCCGATGATGCTGATGGTCTGCTCGCGAGCGGCAAGGTCGAGGCTGGCAACTGGCTCGTCCAAAAGCAAAAGTTCTGGGTCCGGCATAACAGCGCGCGCGATCTGCGTGCGCTTGCGCTCACCGTCGCTCAAGGTGCCAAACGAGCGGTCAGCGAAGTTATCGAGTGCCCATTCGTTCAAAACACGACGAGCACGGCGCTCATCGATGTCATCGTATTTTTCGTTCCAGCGTCCGGTAACGGCATAGCTGGCGGTCATTACAGCGTTTAGAACGGTTTCAGAGTTTGGGATGTGTGAAGCAAGTGCACTCGAAGCAAAACCAATGCGAGTGCGAAGTTCGAAAACATTGATTTCGCCCAAACGCTCGTTGAGAATCGTGGCCTGACCGCTTGACGGGTGAATCTGTGCTCCGGCGACTCGCAGCAATGTGGTCTTTCCAGCACCGTTTGGGCCGACGATCACCCAGCGCTGATCTGACTCAACCTGCCAGTCGACATTGTTGAGAATAGGGCGCTGATCGCGCACCACAGTGACATTGTTTAGATCAATAACCCGGGACATGCTTTTAGCCTAAAGGTTTCCGGCGATGGCTCTCTGATAGACGCGAATAGTTTGTTCGGCAATACTGTCCCAACTGAAGTGCTGTTCAACCCGTCTGCGGCCTGCGGCACCGAATTCAGCCAACTTTGGGTGTTCGAGCATCTGGTTTAGGGCTGCTGCAAAATCGGACACGAACTTAGCCTCATCCAGCGGCTTACCGCTGCCATCCTGAAGTTGTTCAATGTCGACAAGGAGACCGGTCTCTCCGTGAGCGACAACCTCAGGGATACCTCCTGTTGCGGTTGCAACCACCGGGGTCCCACAAGCCATGGCCTCAAGGTTCACGATGCCAAGAGGTTCATAAATCGAAGGGCAGGCAAACACAGTCGCTGACGACAGAATCGCGATCAGTTCGGCGCGATTCACGTGCTTCTCTACCCAGACCACGTTGTCGCGGTGTTTGCGAAGTTCGGCAACCAACTCTGTAACCTCAGCCAAGATTTCTGGCGTGTCAGGTGCCCCGGCGCAGAGGACCAGTTGAACGTCGCTAGGCAGCTCTCGAGCAGCCTTGATCAAATAAGGCAGACCCTTTTGCATGGTGATGCGACCTACGAAAACTACGCTTCGCTGATCTGGGTCGATTCCATTGGCCCTGACTAAGTCTGGATTATCGGCCGCCTGGAAGGCATCCAAGTCAATGCCATTGTGAACCACAGAGATTTTGTTTGGGTCAAGTTGTGGGTAGGCGCGAAGAATGTCCTTTCGCATGCCATCCGAGACGGCAATAATGCCGGTTGCACCTTCATAGGCTGTGCGTTCAACCCAGGATGAGAGGCGGTAACCCCCGCCTAGCTGCTGCTCCTTCCAGGGGCGCAACGGTTCCAGGCTGTGAGCGGTGATGAGGTGGGGAATTCCGTGCAGGGTTCCCGCGACTTGGCCGGCGAAGTTTGCATACCAGGTGTGTGAGTGAACAAGATCGGCGCCGGCAATGTCGGAAACCATGCTTAGGTCGACAGCCATGGTCTGAAGCGCACCGTTCGCGCCTTCAAAATCGCTGGTGTGACGATAAGCGAATGTATCTTTTTCATTACGTTCTTCGCCGAAGCAACGAACTTGAACATCAATCTGTCTGCGCAGAACTCTCACTAGTTCCGCGACATGTACGCCCGCACCGCCATAAATAGCAGGTGGATATTCCTTGCTGATCAAGTCGATTCTCATGCGGCAATGTTACTCCGCCGTCTCATTTGCCGAATAACATTTGAAACATGAGTGCATTACGTGTTTTTGGAATGGTTCTCGCTGGTGGCGAGGGCAAGCGACTAATGCCTTTGACTGCGGACCGCGCTAAACCGGCGGTTCCGTTCGGGGGTAGCTATCGACTCATCGACTTTGCTCTGTCGAACCTGATTAACTCAGGGCTTCGCCGCATCGTCGTTTTGACTCAATACAAATCACACAGCCTCGACCGTCACATTTCGCAGACCTGGCGAATGTCACCACTCTTGGGTGCTTACGTGGCTTCCGTGCCCGCTCAGCAGCGTCTCGGTAAGCGTTGGTTCTCGGGCTCGGCGGATGCGATTCTGCAGAGCATGAACCTGCTGAGTGATGAGCGCCCCGACATCGTTGTCGTGGTCGGTGCCGACCATGTTTATCGCATGGATTTCGACCAGATGATCAAAGATCATGTGAAGTCAGGCCGCGGGGTTACCGTCGCCGCGATTCGCCAGCCGCTCAGCTTGGCCAACCAGTTCGGCGTCATTGAAGTCGACGACAAAGACCACAGCAAGATTGCACAGTTCAAAGAGAAGCCAGCTGACCCAAAGGGCTTGCCTGACTCCCCTGGCGAGGTCCTTGCCTCGATGGGAAACTACGTTTTCACAGCTCAGGCTTTGATTGATGCGATTGAGCACGACGGCACCCTAGAAGAGTCTTCGCACGACATGGGTGGCGACATCGTGCCTTACATGGTGTCTCGCGATGATGCCGGAGTCTACGACTTCACCTACAACGAGATTCCTGGTTCGACCGAGCGTGACCACTCATACTGGCGCGACGTGGGAACCATGGATTCCTACTATGACGCTCACATGGACTTGATTTCGGTCATGCCGGTGTTCAACCTGTACAACAGCGAGTGGCCTGTTCACACCCAGCAGATCAACCTGCCGCCTGCCAAGTTCGTTCACGACGGCGAGGGCAACCAGGGGCGAACCACCGATTCGATTGTTTCGCTCGGCACCGTGGTTTCCGGTGGAATCGTTGAGCGCAGTGTCCTGTCGCCAAACGTCCGTGTTCATTCTCGTGCGCTAGTCACCGACTCGATTTTGCTTGACGGCGTCCAAATTGGCCGCGATTGTACGGTTCGAAAGGCTATCCTCGACAAGAGCGTCGTAGTAGCCGACGGCGCATCGATCGGTGTCGACAAGCAACGTGATCTTGACCGTGGATTCTTCGTCACCGACTCGGGTATTACCGTGGTTGGAAAGGGCGTTCTGGTTACTCCGTGACCCAGTTTTTAGTTGTCTTTGATGTTGATTCGACTCTCATCGAGGATGAAGTTATTGAATTATTGGCCGATGTCGCTGGCAAGCGCGAAGAAGTTGCAGCTGTAACCGAACGTGCAATGGCCGGTGAACTAGATTTTGCCGAAAGCCT
>JAGNYY010000071.1 GCA_017984715.1 Rhodoluna sp. | reverse complement strand
GACTACGGAGATTTCGAACTTCGAGAGTATCCCGCTCATGTTCTGATGCAGGTCGAAGTCGAGGGTGATTTCATGCGAGCCGGCAACATCGGGTTCGGTCCACTAATCAGCTACATCAGCGGCAATAATCAATCTCGGCAGAAAATCGTTATGACCGCTCCGGTCATCCAAGAGCCAACATCTGAATCAACGCATCTAGTTAGTTTTGTGATGCCGAATGGAACAAACCCCAAGGATGTGCCGGTGCCGGCAAATTCGCGCGTGACCATAAAGGCCGTGCCGACTCAGTTGACTGGAGTGCGCAAATTCGGTGGCGGCTGGAATGAAAAGAAGTTCGGTTCAGAGGGTGAACTTTTGCTGGAAGCGGTGATTCGGCAGGGTTTTGAACCGGTCGGAAACCTATACTGGGCAAGATTTGATCCACCTTGGAAGCCCGGCTTCCTGAAAAGCAATGAAGCACTTATCAACCTAAAGAAAGCAAGCTAGATGAAAATCAATGCAACTCTTCAGAAGCTGATCGTCGAGTTTCTGGGCGCGACCCTATTTCTTATTGCCCTAAGCGCGAGCATCTCACATTCACTCGTGGTTCCGGAGTTGGCAATTGCTGCCACGCTCGGGCTTGCCTTGCTCATCACCAGCGGCATCAGCGGTGGCCACCTGAACCCAGTCGTCTCCCTTTATTTCTATTCACGCAAGAGTCTCTCACTGAGCGACTTCTTGCTTTACGTTGCAGCCCAGATCGGTGGTGCACTCTTCGGAACCTTCATCGGAATGCAGCTGTGGAGCAAGGCGGTTCGAACTCTACAGATGGGTTCAGCTCCAGACCTTTCGGTGCTATTGGGTGAATGGGTCGCGACCGGCGGCCTCGTCTTCCTCTTCGGCTTCCTGGTTGCCACCAAGCGCGCAAACCTGATTCCATTCACTGTTGCTGTCTGGGTCTTCTCAGCCGCAAGCTTCACTCAGAGTGGCGCTCAGGCAAACCCTGCAGTGACCCTGGCACTCATCCTGAATGGTCAGGGCGTCACCACTTCGGGCTGGATCATCATTGCCCAGCTGGTGGGTCTGCTTTCGGGCATCCTAGGCGTGATGGTTTTCACCGCCAAGCCGGTCAAGGCCAAGTCGGCGAAGAAAGCCGCCAAGAAGTAAAACAGCAGGTTAACAAGTTCTGAGAGCCTCGGTTTGCGCCGGGGCTCTCTGCTTTAATCGAGACATGACTACCAAAGCCTCAGTTCTTTTCGTTTGTGTTCACAATGCCGGCCGCTCTCAGATGGCCGCGGGATACCTTCAGGCCCTTGCCGGCGACCGCGTTGAGGTTCGCTCGGCTGGCACGCAGCCAAAGAACGAGGTCAACCCTTCGGCCGTTGCCGCCATGCTCGAAGAGGGCATCGACATCAGCACCAACACCCCGAAGGTCTTGAGCGACGAGGCCGTCAAAGCCTCTGATTACGTGATCACCATGGGCTGCGGCGACACCTGCCCTTACTTCCCGGGCAAGACATACTTGGATTGGGTCTTGGATGACCCTGCCGGCCAGGGCGTCGAGGCGGTTCGCCCGATTCGCGACAAGATTCGCCAGCACATCGAAGCTCTGATTGCAGAAATCGACGCTAAGTTCTAATTTTTTGATACCCAAACTGTTACGGAGTTTGGTCAAGCAATTGGAATATTCCTGCCATACTTTCTAGAAATAGGGGAGGTAGTAAGTGTCACCGAAAACTAAAAGCATTCCGCAGCCTAAGCAGGAGCGCGCTAAAGACACCGTTCAACAGGTGATTGACGCTACCAACCGAGCCATCGAGGGCGGTGGCGAATCTTCGGTTCGCATCCAAGAAATTTCTGCCCAGACCGGCGTATCAATCGGTTCGATTTATCACCACTTTGGCGACCGAGATGGCCTGATTCGCGCCACCTATGTTCACAACTTTGCATCGAGCATCCAGCAAGACATCGCGCGCGCCAAGCGCTTCATGGCCAAGATGCACAGCACCGAAGAAATCGCTCAACACTATGACGAAATGCTTAGGTTCCTGGTCGAGCACTTCAAACATGTTCCAGCCGATAAGAGGGCAAGCATCATCGGAAACACCACCGGGCGGCCGCTGTTGCGAGCAGCCTTGGCCGAGGTGCAACACGAGCTCACCGAGCAGCTAACCGAAGTGATGGTTTTGCTCCAGGAGCGCAAAATGCTGAAGCCACACCTGTCGCCTCGTGCGGCAGCGGTCATGACGCTGGGAATGTTGCACGGTCGCATTGTGGCCGAAATCGACTCTTCACCGGTCAGCGACCTCGAGTGGAACCGCGCGATGATCAGCGCCTTCGGTGGCCTGTTCGTTCTGAACGACCAGCCAACTTTTTAGGAGTTCGCTATTTGCCGGCGGCTAGTTCGCGGGCGCGAGCGAGGGCGGCATCCGTGGCCTCGACAAACATCGCCTCAAGATCGGTTTGGCCCATTCTCGCGATAGCTCGTTCGGTGGTTCCATTCGGGCTGGTCACCTGCTTGCGCAGTGCCTCGGGAGTTTTACCCGAAGCAACCAAGAGCTCCGAAGCGCCCAAGAACGTTTCGTTCACCAGCAGCGCGGCATCTTGGTCATTAAAACCGTGGTGCTTGGCGGCCTTGGTGAGCTGCTCAATCAGATAGAACACGTATGCCGGCCCAGAACCTGAGATGGTGCTGAGGGCGTCAATTTTTGATTCGTCGAGCACGATGGTTTTACCCACGGTTTCGAAAAGTTGGACCGTGGTCTTGATTGCCCAGTCGGTGGCACGCTCGCCAGCCGCGATTCCGGTGACGGCGCGACCTACAATCGCAGGCGTGTTTGGCATTGCGCGAACTACGCCGACATCCTCAGGCAAAACCGCCTCCATCGATGCTGTGGTGACGCCGGCGGCAACGCTGATAACTAGAGCGTTGTCGTTAATTGCGTCGGCAATTTCGGCCAAAACTTCGGTGACGTAGGCAGGCTTGACGCCGACCAAAACCACATCGGCACCAGCAACCGCCATCGCGTTTGCATCCGCACCGTTTTCGAGCGCAAAGGCGTGCACACCGAGCTCGTCGATGTGCTTTTCGGCACTGGCCGCAGTCTTCGTGCTGACCGAAATGTTGGCTGGGTCAAAGCCCGACTTCAGCAGACCGGCCAGGATGGCTCCGCCCATTGAACCAGAGCCAAGGATTGCGATGCGATTGATATTCACCTAATCAGTTTAGGCGAGGGGTTTTGTCGGTGGCGGTTGATAGTTTTGAATCATGGCTAACCCGAAATCAACCTTTGTTTGCACCGAGTGCGGCTGGTCGACCCCTAAGTGGGTTGGTCGCTGCGGCGAGTGCCAGGCCTGGGATTCTATGCAGGAGGGTGCCGTCGGCGGTGGTCGCGGGCTCGGTGTGGCCAAGCAGGTTCGCGCCTTGAAGCTGGTTGAGTCATCGGCCGCAAAACCAATCACCGATGTTTCGACCGAGCGCGTTGCCGCGTGGTCAACTCAGGTTGGCGAGTTCGACCGCGTTTTGGGTGGAGGGCTGGTTCCCGGTGCCGTGGTTTTGCTATCTGGCGAACCAGGCGTGGGCAAGTCGACTTTGCTTCTCGAGGTTGCCGCCAACACCGCAAAGTCGGGCAAGAGGGTGCTTTACGTCACTGGCGAAGAATCGGTTGGGCAGGTTCGCCTTCGCGCCGAACGCACCGGCGC
>JAGNYY010000070.1 GCA_017984715.1 Rhodoluna sp. | reverse complement strand
GTTAAGGGCGCTTTGCGTGGCCAAACTTCGCCAAGACAGATTCTTCAAGCAGCGCGACAAGGTTGTAGAGAACAATCGAAACCACAGTGATGAGTGCAACATATGTCCACACCTCAGAAGGCCTCGCTCGACCGATTGCCGAGACGATGGCGTAGCCAATGCCTTGGCCGGTAGCTAGCCATTCAACAAGCAGTGCTCCGGTGATGGCACCTGGAACCGAAATCTTCAAAGCTGCGAAGAACAGCGGCAAGGATGAAGGCAGCGCAACGGTGCGAAGCGCGTCGTACTTGTTTCCGCCATAAACGTTGACCAGGTCGAACATCGCTGGGGGAGCGCTGCGCAGACCGAAGACGATGTTGACCAGAGCAGGAAACAGAACAACAATCGCACCCATCACGGCAACCGACATCTGCTCGCGTCCGAAAATCAACACGATGATCGGGGCCATGGCAATCAAAGGCACCGATCGCAGCAACATCGCAACCGGCATCAAGGATTGTTCTATTCCCTTTGAAAGACTGAAGAGCAGGGATAGCAACGTTGCCAAGAACATGCCGACAACAAAGCCGATTGAAGCATCAATCATGGTTTGCCCAAGCGCAGCAGCAACCATGTCGCGGTTTTCTGAGGCAGTTGGCACTTCAAACAGGAACTTATAGACATCGATAGGGTTTTTGCCAATGAATGGCTTGACGTTGAACGCCCAAAGGCCAACGAACCAGAGCACTGTGACCACAACCAGCGAGAGCAAGGTGTTCAACAGCAGTGTTGACGCTCGGCGTCTTAACGACATCATGCTCGGGCCGAACCTTTAGACCAAGGGGTAACCACTCGGGCAAGTAGGCCAACAAGTGCGTATGCGCTTCCGGCAATTGCTCCCGATGTGATTGCGAGTGTCCAGACCCTGGCCACCTCGAGCGACTGCTGTGCGTTGACCATTGCTGGACCGAAACCAACATCCGGGCCGCCGACATACTCGCCGAGAATTGCGCCGAGGAAGGCGGCCGGCGCGGCAATACGAAGCGCCGCAAAAATCGAAGGAAGGGCGGTCAAAAGTTGCACCTTGATCAGTCTGTGCCAAGCGTTTCCACCGAAAACGGTTACGACGTCCAGAGCCGCACGGTCGGCAGACTTCACGCCGGTCATCGCACCCACCATGGTGGTGAAGAAGACGCTAAGTGCCGCCAGGGCGATGGCGGTTTCGGATGGCTCACCCGGGGCAGGAGCACCCAAAACCAGACGAATGATTGGGCCGATTGCAACGATAGGGATGCAGTAGGTGATTAGGGCGATTTGTGAGGCTAGGTTCTCCAGTTTCGGCAAAGTGAGAGCGACTCCGGCCAGGGCCAGTGCGGCTAAGTTGCCCCAAAGAAAACCAATGCCAGCTTCGGCGATGGTGACGATGGCGTTTCTAGCGAAGAACTCAAAGCCGTCGGCAACGAACTGATTTAGAACTTCAGGAGGGGTCGGGATCGCGCCAATTGATTCAGTCGAACCCTTTGGTGTGTTGCGAAAAGAGGTTGCCGCGACAACCCACCAGAGAATGATTGTTCCAAGTGCTCCAACAGTGCCCGAGATCCATTTCTTTTCGGTCATACAGAATTACTGGTCTTCTAGGATGTTCTCGCCGTGCGCGCCGAACAAAAGCTCTGATGCTCGGTCGTGAAGTGCGTGGAACTCGCTGGTGCGCATCATCTCGATAGTGCGCGGGCGAGGAAGGTCGATGTCGATGACTTCGACAATGCGTCCAGGTCGAGCACTCATGACAGCTACCTGGTCGCTAAGGAAAATGGCTTCGCTGATTCCGTGAGTCACCATAAGCGTGGTCGCTGGCTTCTCGGTCCAGATTCGAAGCAGCTCAAGGTTGAGTCGTTGACGGGTCATGTCGTCTAGTGCGCCGAATGGCTCGTCAAGAAGAAGAACTGAAGGCTGGACAACCAGGGCGCGAGCGATTGAAACTCTTTGGCGCATGCCGCCAGACAGCTGCGCAGGCTTAGCGTTCTCGAAACCTTGTAGGCCTACCAACGCAATCAAATCTGCGATTTGCTTAGGGTCAGGCTTGGTGCCAGAAAGTTCGAGGGGGAGACGGATGTTGTCGATAACCGAACGCCAAGGCATAAGCGCTGAATCTTGAAAAGCGATGCCTAGTTCGTGGTTCTTTCTGAGTTCGGTCGGGCTCTTGCCGTCAACCGTTGCTGAACCTTCGGTGGCGGTCTCGAGACCGGCAAGAATTCTAAGAATGGTTGACTTACCGCAACCGGATGGCCCGAGCAGTGAGAGGAAGCTGCCGCGATCACTGTGCAGAGTTGCACCGTCTAGGGCGGTAAGGGTTTCGCGGCCAATCTTGAATTTCTTGGTTAGACCAGAAATGTTGATGCCGCTGCCCAGCTCAGGTGAGAGGGCAGCGGCATCGTTCAAACTCATGACGCTATATTACTTGAGTTCTGGGTTCTCTTCGTAGACCTCAGCCAAGAGGGTCATGTCGAACAGCTGGTCAGCGGTGATCTCAAAGCCAGCAGCCTTTAGGGTCGCAATGTTCTGGGCGATCATGGCGTCGCTGATGGTGAATAGACCGTTTGCGCGAGTCTCGTCAGTCTGAACCAAGATCTCGTTTTGAGTCTTTGACTGGTACTCTTCCTTGTCCTTTGCAAGGCCTAGGTCCTTACCGTAAACCTCTAGAGCCAGGCGTGCGCCCTCTGCAGAGTTAGCGATTGAGTCCTTCCATCCACGGATGGTCGCAACTAGGAATGCCTTTAGCGCTGCGCGGTTGTTGGTGATTGAGTCCTGGGTGACCACGAAGCTCTCGGTGACGAATGGCAAGCCGTTGTCAGCGAATAGCAAGTTGGTTACTTCGTAACCCTGCTGTGCAACGGTGAATGACTCGTTGGTCACGTAAGCCAAGAAGCCGTCCACCTCGCCGTTTACAAGTGGGGCTGGGTCATACTGAACTGGAACCTTGGTCACCTTTGAAGCGTCGATGCCATTTGCCTTTAGCAATGCGTCGAACAGAGTCTCGTTAGGGCCTGCCTGAACACCAATCTTCTTGCCAATCAAGTCCTTAGCGGTCTTGATGTTTGCGCCGTCCTTTAGAGAAAGGATGGTGAATGGGTTCTTCTGGTAGGTGGTGCCGATGATCTTAAGCTCAGCACCTTCGTTGATGATGACTGGAGCAACTGAGATTGGGTTGGCGATTCCAACAAGCACGTTGCCGTTTAGAACCTCTGCCTCGGTAGCTGCTGGGCCTGCTACCAGGTTGACTGAGCTGAAGCCAGCTTCGGTGTAGTAACCGTTGGTGTCAGCGAAGAATTCGCCGGCAAACTCTGAGTTCTTGATCCAGCTGAGCTGAACGTTTAGGTCGCCAAATGACTGGCTTTCGGTGGTGGTCTCTGCGGCTGGTGCGCAACCGCTTAGGGTCAGGGCTGCCACGGCAATAGCCGCAACTGCAATCTTTCGAATTGACTTGAGCATTAAATAATGTACCTTTCGGGAGTCTTTTTGTAGCAGTTAGATAAGCCCATCACATTCATGTTTCGCTTTTATTTCGCGCGGCTTGCTCTCAAGTATGGCAGAAACAGACTCGAGTCATCTGAGCGCTAAAGTTGATACTGCCTTAGTTCTAAGGCCACGCCCTCGTAGCTCAGTGGATAGAGCAAGAGCCTTCTAATCTCTTGGTCGCAGGTTCGATTCCTGCCGGGGGCGCTTTCTATTTAAGCGAGCGG
>JAGNYY010000014.1 GCA_017984715.1 Rhodoluna sp. | reverse complement strand
ACTATCTGCTGATCCGGGCATTACTAAGACCCATGTCAAATCCGCAAAAAACGGAGACTGGGTCTGCTTGCAATTATGTCACGGAATCTCAACTTTGTTGACCAATTACGAGACGATTAGCGTAATTAGAAACCTTATTCAGTGGCTGCGTATTCCCTAATCTTTTGGGTCAGCGTTCGCTCTCTATAAAACATGACTAGCCCAATCGTCATAATCAACAGCTGGATTGGAAATGCGAGTTTGAAAGCTTCAAGGGAATACAGCTTCCCGTCTGGCACCAACCCTGCGACATCAATCGCGTCTAAAGCGACTCCGATGAGGTAAATGCTTATGAAAGTTGCAACGAAACCACCTGAGTTGATGATTCCATTTGAGGAACCTTGCCGGTATTTCGGAATTGAAGTTCGTGAGTAGTCGAAGGCGGCCATGGATGCAGGGCCACCGATGCCAACCGATAGCACTAGGAAAACAATTTGCCAGGTGGGGTTTACACCCGGGGTGAGAGATACGAGAATCCACGCACTAGCGATAAGGGTAAATACAAAAGCCACAAGTCGATTTCTGTTGTTTGGGAAACGGACGCATACGAAACTTATGGCAGGCCCGACCACAAAACCAACCAAGACAAATGAACTGAGCAACAGAGATGCGAATGCCTTGGATAGGTTCTCGGCCTCAACTAGAAACGTGTAACCCCAGAGCAAAATGAAAACCGAACCGCTCGATTGCAGGGTGAAGTGAACCCAAAAGGCCTTTCGCGTGAAAGGGTCAGAGATGTTTTCGCGGAACTGCCGCAATACTTGCGACCAGGAGCTAGAGGGTTGAGTTCCTTGAGGTTCGTCCCTAATTGCGGCCATCGCGATAGCAGCAGCAATAAAAGCGAGGGCCGAAGCCAGGCTGAATGCCGGAGTCCAGCCTGCGACTTCTAGGAGAAAAGCGAAGGGAATCGCAGAGAAGACCTGCCCCAGCTGCCCTAAATTGGCAAAAAGCTGCGTATAGCGGGTGGCTTTTGGCCCGACCACCCATCCATTGATGAGGCGAATCATCGAGATGAAGACGAAGGCATCTCCGAAGCCGACAATCATTCGCCCCGTCACCGCGAGCGGTATTTCTGGCGCAAAAGCCACGATGAAATTGCCGAGCCCAGTCGCTATGCTCCCAAAAACAATTAGCGCCCGCGCTCCAAACCTGTCTAAGGCCATGCCAGCGGGTATTTGCATGGCTGCATAAACCGCCAACTGAGCCGCCGCCAGAGTTGATAGGGCCGCTGCACCAGTCTCAAACCTGGAGGCCGCAGCTAATGAGGCGATTCCCATTGAGCTGCGTTCAACGACAGTCACAAAATAGGCAAAGACAGCTGCGCCCAGAATGAGGCTCACACGTGGTGAGGCCAAGCTATTCTTTCGAGTCTTCCGCTGAGTTCTTTCTTCGGCTAGCGAGGTAGTCCTCGAGCTCAGCGGCAATTTCGTCGGCATTAGGAACCTTGCTGTTCGGCTTGCGAACCGGCGCTTGGTTTGGGCCCGTCTTTTCGTTCAAATAGCCCTGCTCCAGATTCGAGATCATGGTCGCAAGCTCTTCGTTTTCCGACACTTGAGCGTTCAACTTAGTTAGGAACCGCGCGTTGTCATCCCTCAAGGCGTCAGTCGGAAAAACAAGCCCGGTTGCCGTCGTCACTTGCTCGAATGCGGTTACAGCAGCAGCAGGGTATTCACTTTCCGACAAATAATGCGGCACCAAAAGAACGTACCCAGCGGTAGGGATTTCATCGGCTGCGAAACGGTACTCCAAAAGGTGCAGAACGTTTCCAGGAACTTGAGTTTGCGGTCGCCACTCGGATGTTTGCTCAATGAGGTTTTTTCGGTTGCCCGAAACTGTGACTCCAACCGAACGCGTGTGCGGCATCGGGAACGGAATTGCATGAACCCAGGTGAAGTCGGAGACCGCATAAAAGTCGAGTATGAATGCCATGGCCTCGCTGAAGGCCTCCCAACGGAAGTCTGGCTCGTAGCCATGTAGGTATAGGAACGGCTGTCGGGCCTCATCCCAAACCAGATAGATACCCAAAATTGCCGGCTCGTATGACTCGATGTGGTCCTTCTCGAAGAACATTACCGGTCGGCGAGAGCGGTAATCCAGCAACTCATCATTGTTGAAACTAACTAGCAATCTATGTTCGAGATTCGAAAAGATTTGCTGTGCAAATTGGGAAACCGTAGAGCCAGCATCGGTGAAACCACTGAGCCCGCCGACCATGTGCAGGCCGAGCGTGACTTCGACGTCCACATCGTGGATTGTGAATAAGTCTCGCGGCTGAACCATCTGTAAATCCTAACTTCCTAAGTCGGCGGTTAGCATTGCACCATGACGAATATAAAGCTCTCGGTCACACCAAAAATTCCTACCAGCAAGGTCGGAACAGTCTTCGTAATCGGCGTCACGGGCAAGGCAGACAAACTGTCACTCCTGACTCACAGGGTCAAGACAGATTCAATCGCTCACCTGGACTTCGCGTCTCTTGGAGCATCTTCGAAGTTTGAATCGCTAATCCGAGTGCCAGGCGAAAACGGCTCAGTAGTCGCACTCATCGGAGTCGGTTCTGAAGAGTTAGATGAAGACTCGCTTCGTGAACTGGCAGCTTCAGCGACTCGAAAGCTCACTGGTTTCCGTGAAATCGTTTTCGACTTGCCTACTGATGACGAACGAGATGCAGTCTGCACGCTTGAGGGCGCCCTATTGGCCACTTCAGTAAAACTCAGCTCGATTGTCGTACTAAGCGATTTTGCTGTCTCGAAGCGTGAAATCGAGCGCTCTCGTATTCTCGCGAACTCGGTCGATCGCGTTCGTTATCTCGTAAATAGCCCGCCAAATGTTCTTTACCCGCAGAGTTTCGCTTCAATCGTTTCAAAGGAGGCAAAAGACTTTGATGTCAGCGTCGAAATCCTGGACGAGAAGGCGTTGAAAGCCGGAAACTTCGGCGGAATTCTTGCTGTCGGACAGGGGTCGACTAGACCACCGAGACTGGTCAAGGTTGAATACTCTCCGAAGCAAGCAAAGACTCACCTTGCCTTGGTTGGAAAAGGAATCACTTTCGACACCGGGGGCATCTCCATCAAGCCGTCGGCGTCGATGGTTGGCATGAAGTACGACATGACCGGCGCCGCGACCGTTTATCAGGCAATCCTTGCGATTTCGGCTCTCAAACTGCCGGTCAAGGTAACCAGCTATCTATGTCTTGCAGAGAATATGCCTTCGGGTTCAGCCACCAGACCGAACGACGTGATCAAGATTCGCAACGGCAAGACGGTAGAGGTCCTCAACACCGATGCAGAGGGGCGTTTGGTTCTCGCCGATGGCCTATCAGCAGCTTCAGAGTTGAAACCCGACCTCATTATTGACGTTGCAACGCTCACCGGAGCAGCCCGAGTTGCCCTAGGAGATCGCTATTCGGCCTTGATGGGCACTTCCGACGCAGTCTCTGCGGTTGAGGCGGCAGCGTTCGACTCTGGAGAGCTGGTGTGGCACATGCCGCTGCCAGCGGAAATGCGTTCTCGACTGGACACCGATGTGGCAGATATCGCAAATGCAAAGATGGGTTCGACAGCAGGTGGAATGCTACTCGCCGGAGTGTTCCTAAGGGAGTTTGTCGGCAGTTCGAAGCCTGGAGCGAAAGCTCAACCATGGGCCCACCTCGATATCGCCGGAACCGCCAACAACGATTCTGCGCCCTATGGCTACACAGCCAAGGGTGCAACGGGAGTTCTGCTTCGAACTTTGGTCTGCGTTGCTGAAGGTATGTCTCGCTAACTAAGCGCGTCGCAGGTAGTAAACTTTTGTTTGTTCGTGAACCTTTTAAGGGAGATATTCGTGGCTGACCACAACTTTGACGTTGTAATTCTTGGTGGCGGAAGCGGTGGCTATGCCGCTGCACTTCGCTCAGCGCAGTTGGGCAAGACTGTTGCTCTAATCGAGAAGGACAAGCTAGGTGGCACCTGCTTGCACCGCGGTTGTATTCCTACGAAGGCCCTGCTCCACTCGGCAGAGATCGCCGACAACGTAAAGGAAGCCGGCCACTATGGCGTAAATGCTTCTTTCGGCTCGATCGACATGCTTGGTGTGAATAAGTACCGAGACGGCATTGTTGATCGTCTATTCAAGGGCCTAACCGGCTTGGTGGGTTCCAAGGACATCACTGTAGTTTCAGGCGAAGGCCGCCTCGTCGGGCCAAAGACCGTTCAGGTGAATGGTGAAAACTACACCGGTGCAAACGTAGTACTTGCTTCTGGCTCTTACAGTCGCTCGCTCCCGGGGCTGGAAATTGGTGGACGCGTAATCACGTCAGAACACGCACTTCAGCTTGATTTCGTGCCGAACAAGGTCATCGTTCTTGGAGGCGGAGTCATCGGAGTGGAATTTGCTTCGATCTGGCGCTCTTTCGGCGCAGAGGTGACCATTGTTGAAGGCCTACCATCCCTGGTTCCAAATGAAGAACCAGTGGTGAGCAAAGCCCTAGAGCGCGCCTTCCGTAAGCGCGGTATTGATTTCAAAACAGGCGTTCGCTTCTCTGGAGTCGAGCAGCACGAAAACGGCGTAGTGGTTTCATTGGAGTCGGGAGAAAAACTCGAAGCCGAACTAATGCTCGTCGCTGTTGGTCGTGGCCCAAACACTGCTGGTCTTGGCTATGAAGAACAAGGCATCAACATGGAACGCGGTTGGGTCCTAACCAACGAGCGACTACAGACAAACCTTCCAGGCGTCTTTGCAGCGGGCGACATCGTCCCTGGTCTGCAGTTGGCGCACCGCGGTTTCCAGCAGGGAATCTTCATTGCCGAGGAGATCGCGGGTCTAATGCCGGCAGTCATCGATGAAACTGGAATCCCAAAGGTTACCTACTGTGAGCCTGAGATTGCATCCGTTGGCCTCACCACAGCGCAGGCGACCGACAAATTCGGCGCAGACAACATCTCAACTTATGAGTACAACTTGGGTGGAAACGGCAAGAGCCAAATTCTGGGCACTGCTGGTTTCATTAAGCTGATTCGTCAGAACAACGGCCCAGTTGTCGGTGTTCACATGATCGGTTCACGCGTAGGCGAACAGATCGGCGAAGCTCAGCTCATCGTGAACTGGGAAGCATACCCAGAAGACGTAGCAAGCCTTATTCACGCCCACCCAACTATGAACGAGGCCATCGGAGAAGCGCACCTCGCTCTCGCCGGTAAGCCTCTTCACGCACACGCCTAAGAATTCGAAAGTCCCACAAGGAGCAAGCAATGAGCGAATCAGTAGTACTTCCAGCACTCGGTGAAAGCGTTACCGAAGGAACCGTTACCCGTTGGTTAAAGAAGGTTGGCGAGACCGTTTCGGTAGACGAGCCTCTAGTTGAGGTTTCGACCGACAAGGTAGACACTGAAATCCCTTCGCCGGTCGCAGGTGTGATTGAACAAATCCTCGTTCAAGAAGACGAAACCGTGCAGGTTGGCGCCGTTCTAGTCATTATTGGCGACGGATCGGGTTCGGCAGCTGCTCCCGCAGCGCCAGTTGCAGAGCCAGTTGTTGAGGCTCCGGCACCGATTGTTGAAGCACCGGTGGTTGCAGCACCTGTTTTCGCAGCTCCTGCAGCTGCGCCAGTAGTGTCAGCACCAATCGTTTCGGCTCCAGTGGTCTCGGCGCCAGTAGTAGCTGCTCCGGCTGCTCCAGTCGTCTCGGCTCCAGTTAGCGATGCCGGCTATGTGACTCCCCTAGTTCGTAAGCTCGCCCAGGAGTCAGGTATCGACCTGACTCAGGTAGCTGGCACTGGTGTCGGCGGGCGCATCCGCAAGGATGACGTTTTGAATGCCTCGGCCGGTTCGGCACCTGCCGCCGCTACGGTATCTGCCCCTGCTGTTTCATTCGTACCGGGTGTAGCCTCGCCGTTGCGCGGCACTACCGAACCTATGTCTCGTCTTCGCAAGGTTCTAGCAGAGCGTGCTGTGGCCTCGATGGTCTCAACCGCTCAGCTAACCACTGTGGTGGAGGTCGATGTCACTAGAATCGCTCAACTACGTCAGAAGGTTCAGCCGGCATTCGTTGCAAAGTCTGGTGGCAAGTTGAACTTCATGCCGTTCTTTGCCCTAGCAGCCGCAGAGGCGCTTCGTGTGCACCCAAAGCTAAATGCGACCATCGACGGTGAAAACATTGTTTATCACGGCAGCGAAAACATCTCTTTCGCTGTCGACACCGAAAAGGGTCTGCTGACACCTGTTATCCGTGACGCGGCATCTCTGAACATTATGGAGATCGCACAGCAAATTGCTGACAAGGCAGCCAGAACCCGCGCTAACCAGCTGAAGCCAGATGAACTAGGTGGTGGCACTTTCACCTTGACCAACACCGGCTCTCGCGGAGCACTCTTCGACACTCCAGTCGTGTTCCTTCCTCAGGTTGCCATTCTTGGAACCGGAGTTGTCACTAAGCGCCCTGTAGTCGTGACAGACGCAAACGGCCAGGATGCAATCTCTATTCGAAGCATGGTTTACCTAGCTCTCTCTTACGACCACCGTTTGGTTGATGGCGCAGACGCTAGCCGATTCCTTGTTGACGTAAAGTCACGCCTTGAGGACGCGAATTTCGATTCAGTACTCGGTCTGTAAATAACTATTTGAAATCTCCCGACTGCCTGACTGGCGGTCGGGAGATTTTTTCTATCTTCCAGACACTAGTTCTTAGCAACCACTGCACCCTGAAGGTTTCAACTCGATGAGAATCAACGCAAGCGTAATCGGAAACTAGAACTCCGCCAAGATCCAGATTGCCTTTGATTTCATACCCAGCAACATTCGATGGTGCGTCATGGCTCGGGGTGGTTTCTGCTAAAACTCCTGCAAGGTGTTGCTCCGTGCAAACCTTGGGCGCCGGCGACTCTAGCGAACTCGGGGTTATCAAGGCCTGAGGCTCTAATGCCGTTCGGTGGCTCAAAACCGAATCGTTCGAGATCTGAAAAAGTGCACCGAACATTATTGCGCTTACAAGACCAACTCCGAGAAAAATGTAGAGTCTCCTGTAAAAAGTGCGAGACCACCTGCTAGCGGGCAGATTTCTTTGAAACTCGCCAGCGTCGCGCCTCGCCCGCACCCAATTAGTTAGAAGTCGATTGCGCGACACATCTGGAAGGAACCTTTTCATAAAACTAATGCTCGACCAGTGCGTCTTCGGAAATAGGTTGCAATCAAAAACTGTTGAGAACGTGGCACCCATTCGGCTGCCAGGAACAACTTAGAATTGCAGAATGCCAGAATTCCTCAACGCCGGTCTAGCGCCTGACTTTGTTGACTACGAAGCAGGCTGGGAACTTCAACGCAAAATCCACGCTGAGGTCGTCTCCGGAGCAAGACCGGACACGGTAATCCTCTTAGAGCACACCCCCGTTTACACCGCCGGTAAAAGAACCGAAGATAGCGAGCGTCCGCAAGACGGAACTCCGGTAATCGATGTCGATCGCGGTGGAAAAATCACCTGGCACGGCCCTGGGCAACTTATCGGTTACCCGATTATGGAACTGCCTCGCCCAATAGATGTCGTTGGCTATGTGCGGTGGCTCGAACAAGTGCTGATTGAGTCAATTGCCGAGTTTGGTCTCTTCACCGAGAGAGTTGAGGGTCGCAGCGGCGTCTGGGCTCCGCTCGATGGCACGCACGTAAAGGTCGCGGCTATTGGCATTCGTGTTGCTGAACATACGACAATGCATGGGTTCGCCTTAAACTGCAACAACTCGTTGGATCCATATGAAACGATTATCGCCTGCGGCATTCGCGACGCGACCGTCAGCACTATTTCACAACTACTGGGACGCGAAATAACTCCGGCAATGGCTGCCGAAGTGGTCAAGAAACACCTCAAAGAGATTGGCAAAGTCAAGCTATGACCGTGAATGAGCAAAAGCCTGAGCGAAAACTCCTGAGAATAGAGGCTCGAAACAGCGCGGTGCCAATCGAAAAGAAGCCAAGCTGGATCAAGACGACCGCCAAAATGGGGCCGGAATATCAGGCACTTCAGTCACTGGTAAAGGGCGAAAACCTGCACACTGTCTGTCAGGAGGCCGGTTGCCCGAACATCTTTGAATGCTGGGAGGATCGCGAGGCCACCTTCCTTATCGGTGGTTCGCAGTGCACACGCAGGTGTGACTTCTGTCAGATTGACACCGGCAAGCCAGACAACTTTGATCCAGATGAACCTCGTCGAGTCGGTGATTCCGTGAAGAAGATGGAACTGCGCTATGCAACGGTTACTGGCGTGGCGCGCGATGACCTTCCCGATGAAGGCGCCTGGCTTTACGCCGAAACCATTCGACAGATTCACAAGCAGTCGCCGGGAACCGGAGTTGAGATTTTGGTGCCAGACTTCTCTGGCAAACCTGAATTGCTTCTCAAAGTGTTTGAAGCGGCCCCTGAAGTCTTTGCTCACAACGTTGAAACCGTGCCGCGAATTTTCAAACAAATCCGGCCAGCGTTCACCTACGAACGTTCGATGGATGTAATCACGCAGGCGCGCGACTACGGTCTCGTAACCAAATCGAACCTAATTCTCGGCATGGGTGAAACTCGAGACGAGATTTCGCAGGCCATGCAAGACCTTTACGATGCCGGCACAGACATCCTCACGATTACTCAATACCTCCGCCCGACACCAAAACACCACCCAGTTTCGCGCTGGGTGAAGCCGGAAGAGTTCGTTGAAATGAAAGAAGAGGCCGAAGAAATGGGCTTCCTCGGCGTGCTCAGCGGCCCGCTGGTTCGCAGCTCTTACCGAGCGGGTCGTCTGTGGGCGACATCGATGCAGAAGAAGGGGCTGACCATCCCAGCACACTTGCAACATCTGGCCGACGCAGCCGCCAAGGATGGTTTCAGTCAAGCAGTGAGCAGTTAGGCTTATCCAATGGCTAAAAAGAACAAAGAACCCGGGCGCATTGCTCAGCTCCTGAAGATTTATAAGATGACCATGGCGGCCGATAAGACCGCGGTTTGGTGGGCGCTTCTGGCTCTCGCACTTGGTGCGCTGGGTGGAGCACTTTTGGGGGCCACGTTGGGCTCTGCAAGCACCTTTGGTTTTGTCGCGTGGATTATCTCTGGTGTTCTATTAGGTTTCCTGGCTGCACTGTTGGTTATGTCCCGTAAGGCCGAGGCCGTTGCATACGGCCAAATCGAGGGTCAGCCCGGTGCCGTTAGCGCCGTTATGAAGTCAGCACTGAAGCGTGGCTGGCGCGGAAGCGAAGTTCCGGTTGCCGTAAACAAGAATTACGATGCGGTCTATCGCGCAATTGGACCATCAGGTGTCGTCCTCATCGGCGAAGGAGTTCGCTCACGAGTGAAATTGATGCTTGAAGACGAGCGCCGAAAGGTTCAGCGCGCGGTTCCAGGCGTGGATGTGAAGTTTCTCTGGGTCACCCAGGACAACGAAGGCACGCGCCTAATGAAGCTTGCCCCAACGCTATTCAAAATGAAGCGTGTTTTGAATCGCTCCGAGATCGGTGCGATTGATAAGCGCCTTTCAGCGATCGCTACTTCAATGCCAATTCCTAAGGGCATCGACCCAAAGAGAATGCGACCACAGCGCCGCTAACCACCTAGAAATCCCACTCGCTAATCGAGTGGGATTTTTACTTAATTCTTACGAGAACTGTTCCAGCAGCTTTGTCCTGCAAACCTCTGTTGTCAGCATCCCAAATGGTTGCGGGTATGACCAGCAGGATTAGGGCAACTCTGATAAGTGATCGCCAAAGACCAACGTACTGGCCATCCAAACGGCGAACTTGGATGCCGACAACGCGATGACCGACGCTAAAACCCAGGGTTCCCACAAACAGGATCTGCATCACGGTAAAAACCGCAAGAGTTACCGACGAGTCACCCGAAGCGAACGCCTGCGAGACAAACATCGCCAAGCTCCAGTCGATAATCAGGGCAACCACGCGGCGCCCCAGTTTGGCGAGGCTACCTGCGCCGTGCTCCGGCAATCCGAGTCGCTGTCCGGCCCATTGTTGTGCGTTAGTCATGCATTCAGATTAGGCGAAAGTTTTACATTCCCGAAACACGATTCGAACCCGCCCGAAGCCTTTGTTTGGCTAGAATATAGGGGATGGTTTAAAGAAGCCCATCCAAATCCAATTGAAGGGAAACCCCCTATGTTCAAGACTGCCTCAGAGGTTGTCGCGTACATCAAAGAGAACGATGTAAAGTTCCTTGACGTTCGCTTCACCGACCTACCTGGTGTTCAGCAGCACTTCAACCTTCCAGCCGCAATGATCGATGAGCAGTTCTTCATCGATGGTCAGCTATTCGATGGTTCGTCGATCCGCGGTTTCGCGTCAATCCACGAGTCAGACATGCAGATCATCCCTGACGTTACCACCGCTTACCTTGACGCATTCCGCGCCGAGAAGACCCTCATCATGATCTTCGACATCTACAACCCGCGTAACGGCGAGATCTACGGTCGCGACCCACGCCAGACCGCTCGCAAGGCACAGGCCTACTTGGCAAGCACCGGCATCGCCGACACTGCCTTTTTCGCTCCTGAAGCTGAGTTCTTCATCTTCGATGACGTTCGCTTCGAATACAAGCAGAACAGCTCAATGCACTTCGTCGACTCAGACGAAGCTGCCTGGAACTCAGGCCGCGACGAGCGCGTCAACGGTCAGGGCGGAAACCTTGCAAACAAGACCCCTTATAAGGGCGGCTACTTCCCAGTAACCCCAGTTGACAAGCACGCAGACATGCGCGACAACATCGTTCTAGAGCTTATTGCTGCCGGCCTTGAGGTCGAACGTAGCCACCACGAGGTTGGAACCGCTGGTCAGGGCGAAATCAACTACCGCTTCGACACCCTGCTTTCTTCAGCAGACGACATCTTGAAGTTCAAGTACATCGTCAAGAACGTTGCTGAGCAGTGGGGCAAGGTTGCGACCTTCATGCCTAAGCCTCTATTCGGCGACAACGGTTCTGGTATGCACGTGCACATGTCATTGTGGAAGGAAGGCAAGCCTTTGTTCTACGACGAGTCAGGCTACGGCGGTCTTTCAGACCTAGCTCGCTGGTACATCGGTGGTATCCTGAAGCACGCTCCATCACTGCTTGCGTTCACCAACCCGACCGTAAACAGCTACCACCGCCTAGTTCCTGGTTTCGAAGCCCCAGTAAACCTTGTTTACTCAGCTGGTAACCGTTCGGCTGCTATCCGCATCCCGATGACCGGAACCAACCCGAAGGCTAAGCGCATCGAGTTCCGTGCACCTGACGCCTCATCGAACCCTTACCTAGCCTTTGCAGCAATGCTTATGGCAGGTATCGATGGCATCAAGAACCGCATCGAGCCACACGAGCCAGTGGACAAGGACCTATACGAGCTACCTCCTGAGGAAGCAAAGTTGATCCCACAGGTTCCTGGAAACCTCGAGGATGTTCTAAAGGCACTTGAGGCCGACCACGACTACCTTCTTGAAGGCGGCGTGTTCACCAAGGACCTAATCGAAACCTGGATTGACTACAAGCGCGTTCACGAGATCCAGCCGATCGCACTTCGTCCACACCCATACGAGTTCGAGCTTTACTTCGGTTGCTAATACCGAGTTAGCGAAAAAGACCCCCGTCGTTGAGATGGGGGTCTTTTTTTCGAAGGCAATGAATTAGTCGATGTAGAAGAGGCGCTCGTAAACCATGCGTGCACGACGCGTAAAGGCCAGATAATCCTCCTCGAGTTGTGTTGCTGAACCAGCTGGGTATTCAAGGATGCGGGCCATGCCCTCCAACTGCTGGCGGTCAGTGGGCAACACATCCGTGCGCTTATTTGCCCAAAGCACCGAAGCGGAGCGAACCCTTGACGCGAATGTCCAAGCTTCACTTAGAACACGAGCATCGTGCTCAGCTATAAGCCCCTCGTGTACGCAGGCCTCAAGCGCCGCAAGCGTCTTGGGTGTTCGAATTCCGGGATGGTCTTTACCGTGCTTCAACTGCATTAATTGCACAAGCCATTCAACGTCGCTCAACGACCCACGCCCCAGCTTGGTGTGACGTCGCGGATCCGCACCCTGCGGAAGACGCTCGGTCTCCATCCTGGCCTTAATTCTGCGTATCTCGATCACTGCCGATGTGGGTAGCTCTTTTGGATAGCGATAGGTGTTGATTAGCTCCAGGAACGCGTTGACGAGTTCAGAGCTACCCGCGATTGGCTTTGCTCTCAAAAGAGCCTGAGACTCCCAAGTGTCTGCCCAGCGCTGGTAGTAGGCACGATAGGAATCAAGCGATCTGGCGTTCGGTCCATTTTTACCCTCCGGTCGAAGATCCAAATCTAGTTCGAATTCAAGCAGTGGGTCCGCGGCCAAGAGTTTCAGGTCCGAGATGATTCGCTCGGCAGTCTTCTGTGCGAGCTCCGGAATTATGCCCCGAAGTGGTTC
>JAGNYY010000069.1 GCA_017984715.1 Rhodoluna sp. | reverse complement strand
AAGAAGACTAAATGTCTTCTGGCCTTGTTCTAATCGACAAGCCGTCTGGCTGGACCAGTCACGATGTGGTTGCTCGCCTTCGCAAGTTGGCGGGCACCCGTCGGGTCGGTCACGCAGGAACCCTTGACCCAATGGCCACCGGCCTATTGCTAATCGGCGTCAACTCGGCCACCAAACTCCTGACTTTTCTGGTTGGCGAAAACAAAACTTACGAAGCCACCATTCGCCTCGGCGCGGCCACTATCACGGACGACAAAGAGTCTGAATTCACGACCATTGCCAACTCGGATGAAGTTAGGGAGCTAACGCTCGCCAAGCTTGAAACAGTCCTGGCCACGTTGCGCGGCCCAATCGACCAGGTGCCAAGTTCGGTCAGCGCAATCAAGGTGGATGGCGAGCGCGCCTATGCGAAGGTCCGTTCTGGTGATGAGGTTAAGCTCAAGGCTCGACCGGTCACAATTCACCGCTTCGAAGTGATCGGCGAACCACGTTTGGTCACCGAAGGCGACAACACTTTCTATGACTTTGACGCAATCATCGATTGCTCGTCTGGAACATACATCCGTGCATTGGCGCGCGATTTGGGGTCTGCGCTCGGTGTAGGCGGGCATCTCACGGCTCTTCGCCGCACCAAGATTGGAAGTTATTCGATCTCGCAGGCTCAAGAACTGGACGGTCTCACCGGCGAAACCCTGCAGGTGCTTCCAATCGAGCAGGCGGCAACTCAGCAATTCAAGGTGCGGGCACTTAGCGACCAAGATGCGATTGACCTAAGACATGGCAAGAGATTACGGGTGATCGACGAGACCGAGTCAGCACCCACCGCGGCGATCGATAAACATGGAAGCCTCATCGCGATGCTCACCAAGTCTGGGAATGCAGCCAAGTCACTCGTCGTTTTTGCTTTTGACCAATCAGGGGAGGATGACTGATGTTGGAAATCTTTTTTCAATTCCAGGCCTGGCTGGCATTTGCCGTAGGAGTTGTTTTGCTCGGGTTTGGTGTGGCCAAGCGCAAACCCAGCCTCATCTCGCTTGGGGCTCTGGCCTGCGTTGAGCTTGGGCTTCTCGTTCAGCTAATCTCTTCCATCATCATGGTTGCCGGGGGAGCAAGAGCGAAGACTGACACCGTCGAGTTCTTCGCTTATCTCTTGGTCGCTCTCATCGTGCCAATCGGTGCCGCATTCTGGGCGCTGATTGAACGAACACGTTGGTCCACTTTCGTTCTAGCCGTCGGCTCGCTAACGGTCGCCATCATGCTTGTTCGAATGCACCAAATTTGGGTCGGTTAGGCTATCCACATGGCTAAAAAATCTCTTGGCATCGGTCGTTTACTGATTGCCGCTTATGCGGTTTTGGCTCTGGCGGCCACTGGTCGCGCCGGCTACGAGCTGGTTGCGAAGTTCGATCAAGCGCCTCTGCCTTACGGGCTTTCGGCTGCCTCTGCTCTGATTTACATAGTGGCGACCATCGCTTTGGCTAAGCCAACCACTGCTTGGCGCAAAGTCGCATACGTTGCTGTGATTATCGAGTTAACCGGTGTTCTGGTAATCGGCGCGGCCAGCTTCATCTGGCCGGATTTCTTCATGTATGACGGCAAGCAAGTTAGAACGGTTTGGTCGTACTTCGGCATCGCCTATGGTTGCGTCCCACTCGTTTTGCCGATTCTTGGTCTGATCTGGTTAGGTAAGTCGAAACAAAACTAATGCTGTCACTCACCGCACTCAGCGAGGCTGCAGACCTCGGCCCAACCGCCGTAACGATAGGCAAATTCGACGGTATTCATCGGGGCCATCAAGCACTGATTTCGGCCTTGCGCGATGCTGCTGAAGAGCATGACCTCAAGACCGTTTTGGTCACGTTTGACCGCCACCCGGATGCGCTATTGAATCCGGGTGCCGTTAAGTGGCCACTGATTGGTCCAACTCAAAAGGCGTCATTGGTGGCTGACGCTGGGGTCGATGTCATGTTGACGCTTGCCTTCGATGACGCGCTCGCTCAGCAATCCGCCAAAGACTTCGTTCAGGAGACCTTGGTCGATGCCCTGAGAGCCAAAATTGTTATCGTTGGCGAGGATTTCCGATTTGGGGCCGGGGGAGTCGGAGACATTTCACTTCTGCATGAACTGGGGCAACAGTTGGGCTTCGAGGTTCGAGTTATCCCAAGTGCGACAGAGTCTGGGTTAAAAGTATCAACTTCAGTTATTCGTGAACTTCTTGACCTTGGAGATGTGGCAAAGGCCGGCATCCTTTTGGGGCGCACCCACACGACAGTGGGGGTGGTCGAACATGGGCTGAAAATTGGCCGCACAATCGGTTTCCCGACTGCAAACATGTCTCGCGATGCCGAAGGCTACTTGCCATTGGATGGCGTTTATGCTGGCTGGCTTATTGCCGACGGCCAGCGTTACCCAGCAGCCCATTCGGTGGGTATCAATGAAACTTTCCAGGCTGTGCCTCGTTTGGTGGAGTCGCACGTGCTAGACCGCAAGGATCTTGATCTCTATGACAAGGTCGTCACTCTCGAATACGTCGATTTCGTGCGTCCATCAGCCAAGTTTGATGGTGTCGAGTCGTTAGTGGCCGAAATCAACCGCGACCTAGACAAGATCAGGAATATTCTGGGGATATGAAGATGACATTCGCTGGTTCGATTAAGTCAGGTCTGAAGAACTGGTCCAATTTCAAGGGCACAGCCACTCGCACCGAGTTTTGGTATTTCTACCTGTTCACGGTGCTTCTAAACATGGTCACCACAACTCTGGACAGCATCATTGCTCCCGGCACCGATTTGAGTGGCGCTGCCATGGCCGGTGCAGGTCCGCTATACCTGATCACAAACATTGCGCTGGTCCTGCCAAACGTAAGCCTCGCTTTCCGGCGCTTCCGCGATGCCGGTTTATCTGGCAGTTGGCTTTTCCTCTGGGCGCTGCCGTTTGTGGCATTCGTTTTTGGAGGAGGACTTGCACTTGGTGACTTTGCTCCGTTGAGCGAGAACTCCAGCGAAGCAGACCTGCGAGCATATGCGATGGCTCTAGCCCCGGCGATTTTGGTTGCGCTTGGTGTTGGTATTTTCCAGTTTGTGATCAATTTGAGGCCCAGCAAATCGAGGGCCCAGGGTAACAAGTATGCGGCTGCCGCTGAAACGGAAACTAGCGCCTCCGAGTAAATTCGGCTAGACTCTTCAGGTTGCCGTGTATCGGCCGCGGATAAAGAGAGCTAAGACATTCCGTCATTAGCGCCGCGCAGTTAGGAAACCGAAAGGGGAACCCACTATGGCACTAGATGCAGCAGTGAAGACCGCAATTATCAACGAGTACGCAACTCACCCAGGCGACACTGGTTCTCCAGAAGTTCAGATCGCTGTTCTAACCAAGCGAATCAAGGACCTAACCGAGCACCTAAAGGACCACAAGCACGACCACCACTCACGTCGTGGCCTACTTATCCTTGTTGGTCAGCGCCGTCGTCTTCTCGGTTACTTGCAGAAGGTTGACATCAAGCGTTACCGCGAGCTCCTAGAGCGCCTAGGACTTCGTCGATAATTCATCTTCACGAGAACCGCCTTCCTATCCAGGGAGGCGGTTTTCTGTTAGCCTTGAAGTAGAGCGACGTGGCAGGTTTGCTGGTCTTCGGTTGTGGGTCTTGATAACTCCTTGATGGGTTCAAGATTTTCTACTGCAGACCAGGGCATCCCTCCAATGTGGGCAAGTTAACTTGCCGCGAACGCT
>JAGNYY010000068.1 GCA_017984715.1 Rhodoluna sp. | reverse complement strand
TTCAAAACGACCGAGTGAACCTCGGCGGTTATGGCGTCAATGAAGGTGCTTGCCCCGGCCTTGTTTGCGCTGAACTTGACCACTGTGGTCGAACGAAAGGTCTTTTCACTCGTGGTTAGGTCGAGGTTTACTGAGTAGCTCGCAACGCTAAGTAATCCACTTCGCTCGGCAGCTTCGACGCGAGTGAGGTTTTCTCCAGGCACAACAGACTCCTATGTCTAAGGTTTGACTCTTAGCCTAATAGGCTGGGATAAAGCGAATGCATGAGCCGATGGGAGCTGTCGATGTTGCTAATCGAAATCGGTTTGGTCCTGTTGGTTTTGGGCCTGGCGGCCTTTGTGGCTGTAAAGATTAAAATTTCAGTGGTGCCGATATTTCTGATCATTGGCTTGGCGCTCGGCAAGGGTGGTTTGTTACCGCTGGATGTGAGTTCGGAGTTCTTAGAAACCGGTGCTCATTTCGGTGCAATTCTTCTTCTTCTGATGCTGGGTTTGGAGCATTCAGCTAAGGATCTTGCTGGAGCTTTCTCTGAACGCCGATTTGTTGGGCTGATTGACCTCTTGGTTAATGGGCTTCCCGGAGTCGCCATCGCATTATTCCTTGGCTGGGGCGCTGTCGGAGCGGTTGTCCTTGGCGGAATCACCTATGTGAGCTCTTCAGGTATAGCGTCACAAATGATGCGTGAAGCAGGTTGGCAACGTTCGGAAATTTCTCGACGAGTCACTGGCGTTCTCGTGTTTGAAGATCTTGCACTAGCGCCTTACCTACCTTTGGTTACGACCTTGGTTGCCAATTTGGGGGCAGTCACGGGTTTTGTATCGGTGACATCTGCCGTGATCATCACTGCTGTCGCACTTCTAATCGCACTTCGCGGAGAAAACGCGGTTAGTCGACTGTTCAACATCCAAGCTCCTGGAGGTCTGCTTCTCACCGTGTTCGGAGGCGCGCTGTTCGTTGCAGGTCTTGCTGAGGTCGTCGGATTCTCAAGCGCGGTCGCGGCCTTCCTAGTTGGTTTGGTTCTAACCGGTGAGGTCGCATCAGTTGTGCGAATCAGGTTGTCACCACTTCGAGATTTGTTTGCAGCGATCTTCTTCCTGTTCTTTGGGCTAAGCATCGATCCCGCAGAAATTCTGGGAGTATGGCCGCTGGCGCTGTTGCTTGCGCTTTTCGGTGTTGCAGGAAAAATGTACGTTGGCTGGCTCGTAGCAGGTGACATGTCAGATAAATCTGCATGGAGAAGAGCGGGTGCATTCCTGATTCCACGAGGCGAGTTCTCAATCGTGATCGCCGGTTTAGCATCGGTGGCAAGTTTCGGTTCTCAGTTGCAGGCACTAACCGTGACTTATGTACTTATTACTTCGATCGCTGCATCTATAGCGTTGCGCTACTTCCGCAGTAGTTTCGATAAAATCTAAGAATGCGCATTCACATTGCAACCGACCACGCGGGCCTCGACCTAAGTCACTTCCTAATCAGAGAGCTGACCAAGCAAGGTCACGATGTGTTTGACCACGGACCTTCGTCTTACGACCCGCTTGATGACTACCCAAGTTTCTGCATCAACGCGGCCCTCGCCGTTGTCGCCGATCAGCAGGCTGGTGTCGAGGCGCTTGGAATCGTTCTAGGTGGTTCGGGCAACGGAGAGCAGATTGCCGCAAACAAAGTCAAGGGCATTCGTGCCGCGCTGGCTTGGAGCGAATCAACCGCCAAACTTGCCCGCGAGCACAATGATGCGAACGTGATTGCTGTTGGCGCACGCCAACACACCCAGGATGAGGTGCTGCATCTCATCGAGTTGTTTATTGCTGAACCTTTTAGCCACGACGAGCGTCACGTTCGTCGAATCGGCAAGATCGGCATTTACGAGCAGACCGGCGACATCGTCGAATAAATGCCTGAAGGCCACACCGTTCACCGAACGGCAAATCAGTTCAATGAATTCTTCGCTGGCCGCCCACTAACGGTAGCCTCGCCGCAAGGTCGCTTCGCAGAGAGCGCGAATCTGATCAGCGGTCGAAACTTGCTTGCGGCTAACGCCATCGGCAAACAAATGTTTCTTTTGTTTGACAACGACTTAACCGTGCGCATCCATCTCGGCATCTATGGCAAGTGGAATTACCATGAGCTAGAAAACGAGGATTCTTCTGTTCCCGAGCCGGTGGGGCAGGTGCGGGCCAGATTTAGCAATGCTCGAGCCGTTGCCGATCTTCGAGGCCCAACGGTTTGTGAGGTCATCACCATGGATGAGGTTGCCGCTGTTGAGCGTCGCCTTGGACCGGACCCGCTGAACCCGAACCCGAAGAATCGGGAAGCAGAGCGATTTATCGAGCGGGTTTCGAAGTCGAGAACCTCCATCGGTCTTCAACTCATGAACCAGGATGTCATCGCCGGCATCGGCAATGTCTATCGCGCCGAACTTTTGTTTCGAGCTGAGATCAGCCCGCACACCCCGGGGAACAGTGTTACTCGAGAACAGCTTCAGGCAATCTGGGATGATTCGGTGAAACTGCTTAAAGTTGGTGTGGCGAAGGGTGTGATGATCACTCGCGACGAACTTTTCAATAAACGCCCCAAGAAGGCCGATCGTTACTTCGCCTACAAGCGCGAAGGCTTGCCATGTCGAATTTGTGGCACCAACATCAGCATCGAATTGATGGCAGCTCGCAAACTTTATTGGTGTGCCAACTGCCAGAAGTAGTGGGGTCGGTTAAAGCAAAAACCAGGCTCTAGGCCTGGTTTTTATTGGAGCGGATGACGGGAATCGAACCCGCATCATCAGTTTGGAAGACTGAGGCTTTACCACTAAGCTACATCCGCGATTGAGGCAAGATTTTTTTCTAAATCGAACCAACATGTCTATTCTATGGGATAGACTCGACGAGGTTGTTCCAGTTCACTGGAAAATCAACCGGGGTGTAGCGTAGTGGCTAGCGCGCCTGCTTTGGGAGCAGGATATCGCAGGTTCGAGTCCTGTCACCCCGACCATGCACCATTGTCTGGTCTGGCAAATCGTCTAAAAATCAAGGTTTTTGGCGGTTAGCCGGCCGGATGGTGTGTATCGGCCTAAAAATCCTTTGGGCACAATAATCCGGCTCGTTCCTTCAAAAGGTGCGGGCCCTTCTTTTCAGGAGATGCAACCTTGAAGACCGTTGTTGAACAGCTAACTCCAACCCGTGTGAAGCTAACCATCGAGGTAACCCCTGCCGAGTTCAAGCCAAGCCTTGACCACGCATACGAGCACATTGCCGAGGGTGTAAACATCCCAGGTTTCCGCAAGGGTAAGGTTCCAGCAGCAATCCTTGACCAGCGTGTTGGCCGCCCATCAATCCTTGCGCACGCAATCAACGATGGTCTTGACAGCATCTACCGTCAGGCAATTGAAGAGAACAAGGTTCGCCCATTGGGCCAGCCACAGGCAGACGTAAAGCAGTCTCCAGACGAGAACACCTTCGAGGGCAACCTTGTTGTCGAGATCGAAGTTGAGGCTCGTCCCGAAATCAAGCTTCCGGAGTACAAGGGCCTAAAGGTCAAGGTTGACGAAGTTAAGGTCGCCGGCAAGGACATCGAAGAAGAGCTAGACGCACTGCGTGGCCGCTTCGGAACCCTGAAGACCGTTGACCGCCCTGCAAAGAAGGGTGACTTCACCACCATCGACCTAAAGGCGGTTATCGAAGGCAAGACCATCGATTCAGCTGAGAACATCTCATACGAAATCGGTGCCGGAAACCTGCTCGACGGCATCGACGAGGCGCT
>JAGNYY010000067.1 GCA_017984715.1 Rhodoluna sp. | reverse complement strand
ATCGAATCGCCTTTCGTCTGCCTAATATTAACCGCACCCAAATTGCGGTGCTTGAAGGTTAAGCAGGATTCATGTCGCAAAAGTTCCCACTCGACGAATTTGACTCGGTGGCTTCGCACGGTGGTCGCCATCGCGTTCGTCGCACGCCAAAAATTCGCGCGCTCGAGTTTTTGCGCATCGTGGTGGTGGCCCTATTGGTTGCCGTCGTCGGATACTTCGGCCTGAAATTTGTCGACAGTGCCAATCTCTTTTCCACGAGCGAACCCGTGCCGACCATTTCTGCCACCGACATTGCAAAGGGCCTAGAAATCACAGTCCTTGATGCCACGACAACCACCGGAACGGCAGATCGCGTGGCGGCAACGCTGGTCGACGGCGGCTTCAATGTAGTGTCTGCCGGCCTCCTTGGTGGCGACAGCTCATCAAACACCGAGGTCAGTCAGACCATCGTTTTTTACTTCAACATGGATGACAAGGCCGCGGCCGCCGTAATCGCAAAAGCATTGGGCGCCTATCCGGTAAAGCAATCAACTGCTTATGCCGGTGATGTCACGGTGGTTCTCGGCGCCGATTTCAAGTAAATCCATAACCAACGCAGTTATAACTTCTCTATAACCAAGCAATCTTTCTGGCGAAAACGCTTGCCAAGCACTACCCCCTAGGGGCTAGTGTTAGTAATGGTCGTAGCAGTATCCGCAGCACAAGCTCTTTTTCTATGCGACTCAACCTGGCATTTAGCCACGGTTGTCATATAGCAACAGGAGTAAAAGTAATGGCACAAGGTACCGTCAAGTGGTTCAACGCTGAAAAGGGTTTCGGCTTCATCACTCAGGATGGCGGAGCAGATGTATTCGTACACTTCTCAGCAATCCAGTCAGAGGGTTACAAGGAGCTTAAGGAAAACCAGCGCGTAGAGTTCGAAGTTAAGAACGGCGACAAGGGTCCTCAGGCAGACAACGTACACGTAATCTAAGCGACCGCCTAGATTTCAAAATCACCCTCCCTTCGGGGAGGGTGATTTTCTTTAACCGGGCCATGTGGCCAATCCTGAAAGTTCGCTAACAGGGAACCAAATGGATTTGGCAGTCGGGGGTGGAGAGTGCCAAAATAGAGTTAGCACTCAAACCCAAAGAGTGCTAATCACTTACAGGAGATTGAAACCAAAATGGCAAAAATCATTCACTTCAATGAAGAGGCACGTCGCGGCATGGAGCGCGGTCTCAACATCCTTGCTGACACCGTCAAGGTAACCCTTGGCCCACGTGGTCGCAACGTAGTTCTAGAGAAGAAGTGGGGCGCCCCAACCATCACCAACGATGGTGTTTCGATTGCCAAGGAAATCGAGCTGGACGACCCATTCGAGCGCATCGGCGCAGAGCTAGTCAAGGAAGTCGCTAAGAAGACTGACGACGTAGCCGGCGACGGAACCACCACCGCAACCGTTCTTGCTCAGGCATTGGTTCGCGAAGGTCTTCGCAACGTTGCTGCAGGTGCAGACCCGATCAGCCTCAAGAAGGGCATCGAGAAGGCAGTTGCTGCGGTTATCGCAGAGCTAGTTGCAAATGCAAAGCCAGTCGAGACCCAGGCACAGATTGCTGCAACCGCATCGATCTCAGCAGGCGACACCCAGATCGGTGAGCTAATCGCCGAGGCTATCGAGAAGGTCGGCAAGGAAGGTGTGGTCACCGTTGAGGAGTCAAACACCTTCGGCATCCACCTAGAGCTAACCGAGGGTATGCGCTTCGACAAGGGCTACATCTCGGCATACATGGTCACCGACCCAGAGCGTCAGGAAGCCATCCTTGAGGATGCCTACGTTCTAATCGTCAACGGCAAGATCTCAAACATCAAGGATGTTCTGCCAATCGTTGACAAGGTCATCCAGGCCAACAAGCCACTTTTGATCATTGCTGAAGACGTAGACGGCGAAGCACTAGCCACCCTGATCGTCAACAAGATCCGCGGCATCTTCAAGTCGGTTGCCGTCAAGGCTCCAGGCTTCGGCGACCGTCGCAAGGCAATGCTTCAGGACATCGCAATCCTTACCGGCGGTCAGGTCATCTCAGAAGAGGTTGGCCTAAAGCTAGAGAACACCACCCTTGATCTTCTTGGCCGTGTTCGCAAGGTAGTTATCACCAAGGATGAGACCACCATCGTTGAGGGTGCTGGCAACGCAGAGCAGATTGCTGGTCGCGTTGAGCAGATCCGTCGCGAGATGGAGAACACCGACAGTGACTACGACCGCGAGAAGCTTCAGGAGCGCCTAGCCAAGCTTGCCGGTGGTGTAGCAGTCATCAAGGCTGGTGCAGCAACCGAGGTTGAGCTCAAGGAGCGCAAGCACCGCATTGAGGACGCCGTACGTAACGCGAAGGCTGCCGTTGAAGAGGGCATCGTCGCCGGTGGTGGCGTTGCGCTTATCCAGGCTGGCACCACCGCTTTCGGCAAGCTCGAGCTAACCGGTGACGAGGCAACCGGTGCGAACATCGTTCGCGTCGCAATCTCGGCTCCGCTAAAGCAGATCGCAATCAACGCAGGCCTAGAGCCAGGCGTAGTTGCTGACAAGGTTGCTCACCTACCTGTTGGTCACGGTCTAAACGCCGCAACCGGCGAGTATGTAGACATGCTTGGCGCAGGCATCAACGACCCAGTGAAGGTAACCCGCTCGGCTCTGCAGAACGCAGCTTCGATCGCAGGTCTATTCCTAACCACCGAGGCAGTTGTCGCCGAGAAGCCAGAGCCAGCTGCACCAGCAGCTGCACCTCAGGGCGGCATGGACTTCTAAAGTCAAAAAGATTACACAAAGAGGCGGTCACTTCGGTGGCCGCCTCTTTGCTTTGCCCCAGCGATCGACCGACGAACCAGGCTCACAAAAAGAGGCGCTGGTTGGCTAGTTCTATTTCGGAATAGTGGTTGGCAGCAATCGCTAATGCGGTGCCTAACGAACCGAGTTGATTGGCAACAATCGATTCGGTGGCACGCCACTGTGTGGCTAACTCTTGGAAGCTATTCGAGGCAATACCCGTCCAGCTGGATTGAAGACCGAGGAGTTGCCCATGCAGTAGGTCAACCTCTTGGTTGATTCTGCCGATGGTTGCTTGGATGCTGGCGTTCGCTGCCCACACCTGATCGCTGTCTACGCTGAATTGAGTCATGCCTCCAGTGTCGGGTCGAGGCTCTGGTCAGCAGTGAAGTGCGCGAGAATTTGTGGAGAACTAGGCCACGGGGAGCGTGACGCGGAAAGTAGCGCCGCCACCAACCGTCTCATCGGCAACAATCTTGCCTTCGTGACGATCAATAATCGTGCTCACGATTGAAAGCCCAAGTCCCGAGCCGCCGGTTTCGCGGTTGCGCGAGTTATCGGCACGATAAAAGCGCTCAAACACCTTGGCGCGAAGCTGCTCTGGAATTCCTTCACCGTGGTCGCGAACTTCAAAAATGACTTCGTCGTTGTTTCGAGTGCCAAAGGCGATTTCGATTGATTGGTCCTCCGGTGAGAATCGTCCTGCGTTGTTCAACAGATTGGTGAAAACTTGGCGAATCGCATTGGCATCACACTCGGCGAAGATCTTTGTGTCTCTAGCGAGCGGCTTGCCTTCTAGGTCAGTTAGCACGACGTTTCGGTGCTTGTCGGTTACCGAATAGTCCTTGGCGACATCGCCAGCAAGCGCAACTAGATCGGCCTTGGCGGTCTTTAACTTGGCACCTTCATCCAAGCGCGCTAGAGCAAGCAGGCTCTCGACCAAGCCGGTCATGCGAATTGCTTCGCTTTCGATCCTGGCCATGGCCTCGGCAACATCCGACTTCTTCTTGAGAGCGCCCATGCGATAGA
>JAGNYY010000066.1 GCA_017984715.1 Rhodoluna sp. | reverse complement strand
CGCTCACCGCCCGAAAGTAGCGAGAGACGTTCGATGCGCTTTCCGGCCGGCTTCACGGTCACTTCAAGGCCCGTGGTCAGCATGTCATCTGGGTTGGTCAAGAAGATCGAACCGGTTCCACCTGGGAATAGGGTCGGGAACACGGTTTCAAACGCCTTGCGAGTGTCTTCGAAGGCGTCGGCAAAGATCGCCTGCATCTTGCTGTCGAGTTCTTCGATGATTTGCAGCAAGTCTTTACGAGTTTGAGTTAGGTCGGCCAACTGCTCGGTTAGGAACTTGTGACGCTGTTCCAGGGCTGCAAACTCTTCTAGAGCTAGCGGGTTGACCTTGCCAAGACGCTCGAATAGTCGCTCCGACTCTCGAAGTCGCTTGGTCTGCTCTTCGCGGTTGAATTCTTCATCCGGTGCGTATTCAGCCAGCAAGACGTCTTGCTCAAGCCCCAGCTCATCGTTCGCTCGGGAGACCAGATTGGCCAGGTTGAGACGCTTCTCGTGGTTGTTCATTTCAAAGTCGTGCACACTCTGGGTGAGGCTAGCTAACTTCATCTGAATGTCGGCAGTTTCACCGCGAAGTCGAACCAGCTCCTGGTTCTGGTGCGCGCGAGATGCCTCGAGCTCGTGCAAGCGAACCTTGGCCTGAGAGGCGCTTTCTGCAACCGCATCCATCAAAATCGGCAACGCTTCAAGAACTCGACGCGCGCTGGCCAACTGTTTGGCTTGAGCCGCAGCAGCGATGCGAGCCTTTTCGATCGCCACCTGCGCCTCTGCGATTTGCTCGCGAAGCCCCTTGGCTCGCTCGGCCTCGACCCGAACTCGCTCGACCGCCGCACCTAGATCGACTCGAAGTTCTAGCTCACGCTGGCGCTCCTGCTCGAGATTCTCGCTCAAAGTCTGACGGTTCGCCAAATCAAGTGCTGGTCGCTCTTGAGAAGCGAACTTGTCATGCGCTGCAACAGCTTCGGCGAGCGCCTCTTCAGCGACGGCAATCGAGGCAACGGCCTGTTCGGCAACGCGTGAAAGACGATCGACCTCGGCCTCCGACGCTTCGACCTGAACGCGAAGACGGCCCAATTTTTCAGCATTGGCAGCCAGGGTGGCGTCATGCTCGTTGAGCGCGGCAAGTGCAGCCTTGGCAGATGCCTTTGCAGCCTCTTCGGTTGAGCGAGCCTGAGCAAGTTCGCCCTTGAGGTCATCGATTTGCTTATTAACCTTGGAAAGTTTTGATTCGGCACCATCGCGCTCGGCTACCAGCTCGAGCTTAGACGGCTTGTTGGCAGAGCCACCTCTGATGATTGACTCGGTGAGCACATCACCATCGAGAGTGATCAAGACCAGCTTCAATGCACTCTTATCAGCCTTGTACAGAGAGCGCGCCGACTCTAGGTCATCGACGATTACGACATCAGCTAGCAAGGCGAGAACACCGGATGGGGCCTCGACTACCTCGGCTGCTGGTCGCGCACCGGCAACCGATGGAAGCGAACCGGCCTTACCCTTGGCATCGACATCGGCAACGATTAGCTCAACTCGGCCACCGTCTGCCTTCTTGAGGTGTTCGATTGCAGCTAGGCCGTCTTCACGTGAATCAGCAACTAGAGCATCAGCCAAGGGGCCAAGTGCTGCAGCAATCGCTGTTTCAAAGCCGCCCTGAATTTTCATGTGGCTGGCAACTAGGCCACGGATGCCACGCAGACCGGCAGCTGATAGCTCGGAAGCGCCATCCTTCTGCTCGAGCATGAGGTTCAGCGCCGAGCGCTTGGCTGAAAGCGAGTCGCGCTCTCGTTCAGCAGTGTGCAGCTCATCACGAACCGACTCAATCTTTGCGGTTGCTTCAGAAACAGCCTTCTGCGCCGCTTCGAAGCGAGCCTCTAGACCGTTATCGGCATCCTTAGCACCAGAATCTGATTGCAACTGACCATCTAGGGCCTCGTATTCCGTCTGACGTGCCGCTCGGCGCTCTTGCGCCTCGGCGAGAGCGCTCTGGTGCCGAGCCACCTCGTCACGCTTGCTGGCCAGGCGCGATTCTGCGACGGCGGCCTCATTGGCCAGACGCGATTTGTCTAGATCGAACTTAGAAATCAGGGCATTCTGTTCGGCAACCTCGTTGTCGAATTTTTCGAGCACATCGCGAGCCTCACTTCGAGCTCGTTCGGCTTCATGAAGTGCAGCCTTGAGGGTTTCTACAGCGGCCGCTAAGTCGGTGCCGGCTTGTTCCGCCGCGACGGCCTCTGCCTCAAGCGAACTTGGATCGATCTGTGCACCGGCAACATCAGCCTGCGAACCAAGTAGAGCAACGCGCTGGTTTGCAATCGAAAGCAGTGAACGCAACCGCTCGGCCAAAGAATCGAACTGGTATGACAGGTTGCGTGCCGTGTCGAGTTCTGTCGAGACCTGGGCAGCCTCTAGATGCCCGAGTCGGGCGGTGTTTTCGGTCAGAAGAGTCTGCAAAATGTTGCGCTCGCCACGGCGGTCTGCTTCGGTTTTTGCAGTCTCTTCTAGTGCCTTGTGAAGTTCGATGATGTCGGCAGCAAGGATGCGCGCCTTGGCATCGCGAACCGTCGCTGCAATGCCCTGTGCTTCGCGGGCAACCTCGGCTTGCTGACCAAGCGGCTTCAACTGACGTCGAACTTCACCGGCTAAGTCGTTCAAGCGGGTCAGGTTTGCCTGCATCGCCTCGAGCTTGCGCTGAGTCTTCTCTTTGCGACGGCGGTGCTTCAAAATTCCGGCGGCTTCTTCGATGAATCCACGACGCTCTTCCGGGGTTGCGCGCAACACGCTGTCGAGCTGACCCTGGCCAACGATTACGTGCATTTCACGGCCTAGGCCCGAGTCACTTAGAAGTTCTTGCACGTCTAGGAGTCGGCAGGCATCGCCGTTGATTGCATACTCGCTGCCGCCGTTGCGGAACAGAGTGCGAGAAATGGTGACTTCGGTGTAGTCGATTGGTAGCGCACCATCGGTGTTGTCGATGGTCAGGATTACCTCGGCACGACCGAGAGGGCCCTTCGTTGAGGTTCCTGCGAAGATGACGTCTTCCATCTTGCCGCCGCGAAGACTCTTTGCGCCCTGCTCACCCATTACCCAGGCGAGCGCATCAACCACGTTTGATTTTCCCGAGCCATTAGGACCGACAACTGCGGTGACCCCGGGCTCAAACGCGAAGGTGGTTGGCTGGGCAAACGATTTAAAGCCCTTAAGAGTGAGGCTCTTTAGATACAAGCTAAGTCACTCCCCTAATGCCGCATCGATGAAGCTGCGCCAATAAGCGCAACAATCAAAATTACCGCATTCTGATGGCGGTTTTTGCCAACGAGAGGGGTTAGCCCTTGAGTTTTTGACACTTCGGGCAGAAGTGCGAACCGCGGTTCATCCAGTTCTCCCGCTTGATCTGAGTTCCACAGCGATTGCAAGGCAACCCGGTCATCCCGTAGGCGTTCAACGAGACTGCAAAATAGCCAGATTCGCCATTCACATTCTTGTATTGCTCGTCGAAACTAGTTCCGCCCTCGGTGACAGCCTTGGCCAAGATCTCACGCACGTGCTGCAGCAGCTCTTTTGCCTTCGGCCCGGTTAGCGAGGCCGCAGGCTGGTCGTAGTGCAGTTGCGAACGCCAGAGCGCTTCGTCTGCATAAATGTTGCCGATTCCACTGAGAGTCTGCTGATCGAGCAAAACGCGTTTGATGCCCGAGTTCTTCTTCTTGAACTTGGAGAGCACAAACTTTTCATCGAAGTCGGCATCGAGCGGGTCTCGCATAATGTGGGCCGCCGACGCTGGGATGAGGTTTCGCCACCAAGTCGAGTCGCCAGATGAGGTGACACCGAGACCATTGCTGAATCCACCAGGGAGACCATCCGAAGT
>JAGNYY010000065.1 GCA_017984715.1 Rhodoluna sp. | reverse complement strand
CAGCAACAACAGCAAGGATGGTCGCGAACGCGATTGCACCGATAACTGCAAGCATGACTGCTCCACCGGTGGTGCCTTCGCCGCCACCAAGGAACTGTGCAAGCTGAGGAGCCGCAACGTTACCTGATGGGTCGACCGGAACCAAAAGCTTCTTGGCATCAGCTGAAAGGTTTGCCAACCCGTCTAGCGGAGTACAAGCGGCGCTTCCATCAGCGATGGCAACACCCTTGGCATCCATCAAACATCCAGCTGCATCAACCTTGTAACCGCGGAAGAGAGTGGTGCGGCTAACTAGAGCTGCAGCACCGAAACCAAGCGCGATGGTCATTAGGTAGAAAGCACCGATGTTTCCGATTGCCCAGTTGACCGACTTGCGGGCAGCCTTTGCAGTTGGAACGGTGTAGAAGCGAATCAAGATGTGAGGCAGACCTGCGGTTCCAAGAACCAAAGCCATACCAAGCGAGATTAGGTCAATCTTGCTAATCAGCGTCTTGAGTGGGTCGATAGCACCAGTGGTTGCATCGATTACGTCCTTACCGAACTTCAAACCTGGGTCAAGGAAGTTCTCCTTGCCAGAAGCATCTCGAGCAGCACCTAGAAGGTCTGAGATGTTGAAGCCGAACTGCCAAAGCACCATAACGGTTAGCAAGATGGCACCGGTCATAAGCAAGAAAGCCTTGACGATCTGAACGTAAGTGGTTCCCTTCATGCCGCCCACGGTTACGTAGACGATCATCAAGACACCGACGCCGGCGATGATCCAGTTCTTAGCGCCTGCGTCGCTAATGCCTAGCAATAGCGAAACAAGAGCACCCGCACCAACCATCTGAGCCATCAGATAGAAGATCGAAACAACGAGGGTCGAGGTAGCCGCAGCTCCGCGAACCGGACGCTGTCTCATGCGGAATGCAAGAACGTCACCCATGGTGAAACGGCCTGAGTTGCGAAGTGGCTCTGCTACAAGAAGCAGCGCGACCAACCATGCGACCAAGAAGCCGATTGAGTACAGGAAGCCGTCGTAACCAAACAGTGCGATGGTTCCAGCGATACCTAGGAATGAAGCCGCAGACATGTAGTCACCGGCAATTGCTAGACCGTTCTGGAAACCAGAGAATGAGCCACCGCCATCGTAGAAGTCAGATGACTTTTTGTTTGAACGACCGGCACGGAAAACCAGCACCAGGGTGAATAGAACGAATGCGACGAAGAGAATCGCGCTCAGGGTTGTTGAACTCACTTTGCGAGCTCCTTATCTACCTTCTCGCGCAAAGCGTCAGACGCTGCGTCGAGAGTGTGCGATGAGTGGCGCTCGTAGAGCCACATGATTAGGAAGGTGGTGGCGAACTGCAACACACCGAGAATGAACGCGATGTTGATGTTGCCGAATACCGGGGTGCTGACCCATTCACGAGCGAACGCGGTGAGTGCAACATAAAGGAAATACCAAACCAGGAAGGCGGCGGTTAGCGGGAATGCAAACCCACGGAACTTTCGCTTTAGGTCCTGGAATTCGGGTGAGGCTTGTGTTTCAGCCCACACTCGATCTTGTTCTGACGATCCCATAGAACTCCAATGTTCATGAAATTTCTGCTGGCACCTTTGCCAGCAGTCGGGGCAAGTTAACGCTCCGTTCCTGAGCATAGCGATTCACAGGAATAACTCAGACGCAAAAAGTGTTGAACAAGCGCCGGTGTGTCGGGGGAAAGCTTGATGACCACACAAACCCCCTGCTATGTCAAGGGTTTTAGCAGTTTGGGTCGGCGGCCGGAACCAAACCCTTTATGAAATAGTTATCAACCGAGTTGGCCACACATTCGTTTGAGCGACCATAGGCGGTGTGACCTTCGCCGTTATAGGTGACCAGGTGGCCGTTGCTCAAAATGTGGTTGGCCACCGCTACCGCTTGACTATATGGGGTCGCCGGGTCTCCGGTGGTTCCAATCACCAATATTGGTTTGGAGCCATTTGCACTGAAATCACTTGGATGGGCTGCCACGGGAAACGGCCAAGGCTCGCAGGTCAACGCGCCGAATTGCCAGTAGCGACCAAGTGTCGGGCTAGCAGCAAGCATGCGCGCATTCTGTTTGGCCATTGATGCCGAATCGCTCGGCTGTCGCGCATCTAGGCAAGAAATCGCGATGTTGGCTTCCATCAGATTGGTGAGATATTTCCCACTGGAATCACGATCGTTGTAGGTGTCGGCCAACTCAAGGAATGTCGTGCCGTCGCCATCAAAGGCCTCGGCGAACGCTTGGCTTAGCTGCGGCCAATAGTCCTCAGAGTAAAGCGGCATAATCAACCCGGTGTTTGCAGACCAAGCGTTGAGCTGACGGCCACCTTGGCCTGGAATCGGGTTCGTCTCTAACGAACGAAGCAATGTCTTAATCTTGGTGAGCGCTTGTGAAACGGTGCCCCGGAAGGGGCAGTCTGCAGAACTTAGGCAGTCGGCCAGATAGTTTCGCAGGGCCAGGTCAAACCCCTTGAGCTGAATGACACTCTGTTCGGCATCGGAGACGGTTGGGTCGATTACGCCATCGATGACCATCCGGTTCACGTTCTTGGGGAATAGGGCGGCGTAGGTCTGGCCGAGCAGACTTCCATAACTAAAGCCGAGATAGTCAAGCTGGCTTTCACCCATCACTGCGCGCAGCACATCCATGTCTTTTGCGGCTGAGACCGTGTCTAGAAAAGCCATCGCCGGCCCGGTGTTTTTTAGGCAGGCCTTGGCGAACTCGCCGAGAAGTTTGCGCGAGGCCGCGAGATCTTGTGGGGAGCCGAGCGGAAACCCGTTGTCTTCGTACAGCATCTGGTCAGTCTTTTTGGCGTCAAAACACTTAACCCGCGGCTCGCTCTCACCGACGCCGCGAGGGTCAAACCCGACGATGTTGAACTTGGAGCGCAGATTCTTCGTGCCTAGATAATCAACCGAATTTAAAATCCAGTCGTAGCCCGAAGAACCCGGGCCGCCAGGGTTGAAAATGATTGAACCGAGCGGCTTCGCAATGTCGGCAGCGCGATAGGCCACCGCAAGCGAGAGTGACCCCGCGCTCGGGTCACCCCAGTTCGTTGGCACCAACACCGAACCGCACTGAATGCGGGTTCCGCAAGATTCCCATTCGACTTTCTGGGTGTAAAAAGACTTCAACTCATCTTTTACCTCGGGAGTAGCAACCGCGGTGGGTGCCGTGATTGGTGGCAGACTCTCTTCGGGTGAAGGGGTTGCGCAACCGGCTAGCACAAGCGTGAGCGCGGCGAGGGTTGCGACAAAAGCGAGTTTTAGCTTCACGAGGCACGCTTTATTCTGAGGCTGACCCCGAGAGATTCGAGAACCATCAAGTCGCGAACGTTGCGGTCGATTCGCAATCTCGCCTGCGCGATAGCCTCTAGCTTTTCGATGGTTTGTGCAGGCGTTGTTGCCTGAGCCGCATCAGCGATCTGGGCGGTTAATTCGGCGTTGATTAGTGGAGTGCGCGCTTCAATTTGCAAGGTCAAGACGTCACGATAGAGCGAAAGCAAATCAACCAAGATGCGGTCAATGCCGTCACGAAGGCTTCGCGTGGCACGGCGTTTTTGAGCTTCTTCAAGTGCCTTGAGGTCAGACTTCATGTTGTTTGGAATCGCGTCGCCAGGCTGAAGACCCATGGTGCGCAGTGCAGCGGTTCGTTCAGCCAAGTCGCGCTCAGTGGTCAAAGCCTCGGCGTCTTTTTTTGCAATATCTAGCCAACGTTCGGCGGTGTTCACCGCAGCCGAAACCCCATTAATCGCCAGCGCAGCCAGCAGGGTTTCGCGTCGGCGGCTGCGAGCCTCGTGACTAGTCGCAAGGCGTCGCGCCATGCCGATGTGGCTTTGTGACTCAGCGGCAACTTGGCCGGCAAGCACTGGGTCGATTCCGTCGCGGGCAACCAAAAGGCGTGCCAC
>JAGNYY010000013.1 GCA_017984715.1 Rhodoluna sp. | reverse complement strand
CCAAGGTTTCGGTCTGGGTGGGCTGCATCTAGGGGCTGCCCGTGCGGGTTATTCAAATCTGACAAACTAATACTCCCTTGTATCGACTTTGTTCTAACATTCTAACAAAGCATCCGAGAATTGCCTAGAGGCAACTCTGCCCCGGATTAAACAAAAGGTGCCCGAGACAACAACTCGGGCACCTTTTGCTTACTAGGAAAGGGTCATTCAAAACCTTTTTAGTGAATTTGGTTGATCGTTCCAGTCAGAGCATTTAGCTCGTTCTCTAGATCAGCCATTGCTTCACCGCCGGCCATCAGGTCGGTGATCTGGTCGCGGGTGCGCTCACCCTTGACGAAGTCATCAGCCTTCTGGCCACGGATCAACACTGCAAAGTGGTCACCAACGGTCAGCGCGTGCGAAACGTTGTGAGTCACCAAAATAACGGCGATGCCCTTGAGCTTCGCCTGCATGATGATGCGAAGAACGTGGGTTGCTTCCTTCACACCGAGTGCTGCGGTTGGCTCATCCAGGATGAGAACCTTGGCACCAAAGTGCACTGCGCGAGCGATGGCCGAAGCCTGACGCTCACCACCTGAGAGGCTGCCGATCAAACGCTCACCATCGGTGACGCGGGTGATGCCTAACTGCTGCATCTCGCGAACCGCGGTCTCGTTTGCATACTTCTTGTCGAAGCGCTTGAAGATTCCCCAGCCCTTGGTTGGCTCTGCGCCAACGAAGAACGAGCGGCCGATGCTCATTAGTGGGAAGGTGCCGCCGAACTGGTGAACGGTTGCGATTCCCTCGTTGCTCGCGTCCTTAGGAGACTTGAACACGGTCGGCTTGCCGTTGACCTCGATGGTTCCCGAGGTTGGCTCGTGGAAACCAGACAGCACCTTGATCAAGGTTGACTTGCCGGCACCGTTGTCGCCGAGGAGACAAAGAACCTGCCCTGGGTAAACCTCGAGCGAAACTTCATCCATGGCGCGATAGCCAGCGAAGACCTTTGAAACATTCTTGAGGCTGAGGATTGGAGTTGTAGACATTACTTGTTCTCCTTCTTGTTCTTGCCACCAGATAGGGCGAGACGACGGAAAGTGTTGTTGGTTAGAACCGCTGCAAGAAGCAACAGACCTAGGATGAGGGCTGCCCAGTCGGCATCCCATCCGGTGTAGTAAATGCCCTGGTTGACCACGCCGAAGGTGATGGTTCCGAGGATTACGCCGATTGTCGAACCGTAACCACCGGTGAGCAGAACGCCACCGATAACCACTGCGATGATCGAGTTGAAGACGAATGACTGACCGGCTGCAACCTGTGCGCCGCTGTATAGACAGGTCTGGATAACGCCAACCAGCGCTGCTCCAACACCGCTGCCGACGAATAGCCAAATGCGGACCTTGGCTACTGGGATGCCGGTGGCACGAGCTGAGATTACGTCGCCGCCGATTGCATAAATCCAGTTTCCATACTTGGTCTTATAGAGAATCCATGAAACCAGCGCAGCCACGAGAAGCCACCAAACCACAGCAGTCTCGAAAAGGCCGCCGATTAGGTTACCGAACAAGAACATAAAGGTGTCATCCGGGGTCATGGTTACTGAGGTTGAACCGACAAGTAGGCGGGTGAAACCTAGGGTCAGACCAGACACAGCGAACATTGTCGCCAGGGTCACCACGAAGGCTGGAAGGTTAGTTTTGGTGACGATGATGCCGTTTAGCCAACCGATGAGCGCGCCCAAGAGGATGGCCGCAACAGCGCCGATCCAGGTAGGTAGTTCATAGTGGCCAGAGATGATGGCGAAAGTCATCGAGCTGCCAGCGAGAGTCGAACCAACAGATAGGTCGAGGTCGCCAGCAATCATTACGAGTGCAACCGGTAGAGCGATGATGCCGACTTCGGCAGCAACGTTTAACCAGCTAGCAGAACCACCGACATCCGAGAAGGCTCGGCCACCGGCGATAGAGAAGAAAATGTAGACGGCTACTGCGCCGATTAGTGCGCCGAACTCTGGGCGGCGCACGAGGCTGCCGAAACCAAACTTGCTAGCCACACTGCTAGTGGTGCCCTGTGCGTTTGCACTCATGAGATTAATCCTTGTTGTTGAAGAAGTGTTTGGGTGAAGCTGGGCCACACAAGAAGCGTGGCCCAGCTCACTCGGTTAGTTACTTTTAGAGGCTAGCGAACGCCAGCTGCTACGCCAGTCTTGACCTTGGCAACGTTTGACTTGTCAACGATTGCTGGGCCAGTTAGAACTGGGTTTGATGCAGGCAAGATGCCATACTGCGCGTGCTGCCATGCTGCTGAAGTAGCAAGGTAGCCCTGTAGCCATGGCTGCTGGTCGATTGCGAACAACTGGGTGCCTGCAGCGATGCGGGTTAGAACGTTCTCTGACATGTCGAAGGTTCCAAGCTTTGCCTTAGACGAAGCAGCCTTGATAGCTGCTGCAGCTGAGTCTGCATCCTGGGTTCCAATGGTGACAACGCCATCGATGGTCTTGTCCTTGGTTAGAGCTGCCTTCACTGCGTTCGAAACAGCGGTAGGGTTACCGAAGTTTGAAGAAGGAAGTGGAAGCTGCTTTGACTTGGCCTTGCCAGCCTTAGCGCCGTCAGCAACACCCTTGCAACGTGCTTCCTGGTTAGCTGAACCTGGAACGGTGTTGACACAAAGAATGTTCTTTGCACCCTTTGAAGCTAGGTACTTACCGCCAGCAACACCGGCTAGGTAGTCGTCTGAACCGATGTAAGCAAGTGCTCCGGTCTGCTTCTGAGCAGCGGTGCCACCAGCGTTGTAGTGAACAACTGAGATGCCCTTGGCAACTGCACGCTTGATCGCTGGGTTTTCAGCCGCTGGAACCCAGTCAGCAACAACGATTGCGGTTGCGCCGGCTGCGATTGCGTTGTCAACTAGCTTGCCTGCGTCAGGGCCTAGGTTGTCATAGTTCTGAGGGCCAAGCCAGGTAACGGTGCCGCCGGCAGCCTTAACAGCCTCGCCTGCAGCCTCTGCGCCGCGCTTAACTACTGACCAGAACGGGTCTGATGGCATGCCGCCGATAACGTAAACCTTCTCGCCGCCTGCTGCGTTTGCGCCTGCAACACCGATTCCGGTGAATGACAGAGCTGCTGCTGCAGCAATAGCTGCAACCTTTACTGAACGTGAAAACTTCATTTCATACAGCCTTTCTTTTCTTTTAGTTGATACTGCTTTGTACTTACTAAACCGTTTCAGTCATCTGAAACGAGTCCTCGAACCGGGGGATCGATTGCCGGTTCAAAGTTTTTCTTTGACTATCGAACGCCGGCCTTCTTGGCAGCCTCGAGAAGCACCTTGGCGGCAACTTCAATGCCCTCAATGCGCCCCAACGAGACATCTTCGTGTTCGATATTCAAAATCATGTTTGGGTCAACGTTGTTGAGCGCGGTGATGAAACCGGCCCAGTAGTCGACGTCGTGGCCACGACCGAGTGCTACGAAATCCCAAGCCGAAGGCTTTGGCCATTCGTTTACCCACTCGTCGCCACCAAGGTTGGTGCGAGCCTCGTCGACGCCCATGCGGCGGAAGCTGTTGTCTAGAACACCCTCGATTGCGGCGTGTGGGTTGACTCGAACATCCTTGGCCGCTGCGTGAACCACTAGCGAGCCGAGGTTTTCGACCACTGCAATTGGGTCCATCTGCTGCCAGAACAGGTGTGAAGCATCGAGTTCAACACCGATGTTGGTGGTGCCCGCGCGCTTCACAAGCTCGCGCATTGATGAAGGGTTGAAGACCACGTTCTGCGGGTGAAGTTCTAGAGCAACGTGAACGTTGTTGTCGCGAGCAATCTTGTCGGTTTCGCTCCAATACTTAGCGGCGACTTCCCACTGATATTCCAACACGTCTAGGTATGCCGAGTTCCAGGCGTTCACGATCCAGTTTGGATACTGCGCTCCAGGCTCGCCACCAGGCAGACCAGACATGGTGACCACGCGGGTCTGGCCAAGGCGGCCGGCTAGACGAATCGAACGACGAACATCTTCACCGTGCTTGTCACCGATGGTCTTGTTTGGGTGCAGCGGGTTTCCATTGCAGTTCAAGCCACCGATTTCAACACCGGTGCCCTCGAAGATTGCAAGGAAGTCATCGCGGGCAGCATCGCTGACCAGGATGTCATCCATGGTTGGCACGTGAACAGCCGGCAGGAAGCCGCCGGTGTTCAGCTCGATGGCCTCGAGGCCTAGGTCGGCGATGACCTTGATTGCCTCAGGTAGTGAGCGATCGTGAAGGATTGCGTTGTATAGACCGAACTTCATGATTATGCCTTTAGGTAGGTTGGCTTTGCAGCCGGGACGTTTACTGATGAACCGTTTGCGTTGTAAGACTGAACGACTGAGTCGATGATCTCCATGTTGTGAAGGCCGTCTGCAAAGTTTGCACAGAATGGAAGCGCTGGGGTCTCGGCAAGGCCGGCGACCTCCTGAAGGAAAGCGCGGTTCTGGAACACGAACTGGTCGTTCTGGCCGACATTCACACCAGGTGCGTCAACAGCTAGACCGCCGGCGATGTATGGGTGTGATGGGCCAATCTGGACGGTGCGGAAACCGCGGTTTCCATACGGGCCTTCGTTGACCATAAGTTCGAACTCGCCGTTGCGAGCCTGGGTGAAGCGAGCCGCACCCTTCTCGCAGTAGACCTCGAAGCCCAATGAAGTTGGGTGCCCAGAGGCAACGCGTGAAACTTCGATCGAACCGGCTACATCGCCGAACTGAGCGGTGAAGCCTGCGTAGTCATCGTTCTCAACGGTGTCGAACTTGTCGCTAACCGGCGCAGCGCCGTGACCCTGAACGGCTCCGGTTGCAACTGGGCGCTCGGTGATGGCGGTCACAAAACGAGCACCTGAGACAGCCGAGAAAGGCTTGCCGGTGATGAACTCGGCCACGTATGAGATGTGGCTGCCGACATCGGCAAGAGCGCCGGTGCCCATGCCGCCCTTGTAACGCCAAGCGATTGGGTTCATTGGGTCGGCCGAGTAGTCGGCCCAGTACTTGCCAGAGAAGTGAAGAACTTTTCCGAGCTCACCAGAGGCGATTAACTGCTGAATCGCTGCGATTGCTGGGTTGCGAAGGAAGGTTAGGCCGATGCGTGCGATTGACTTCGCCTCGTCGGCTGCCTTGACCATGGCGCGAGCATCATCGAGGGTGTCCGAAAGTGGCTTCTCGCAAAGCACGTGCTTGCCGGCTGCTAGAAGACCTTCGACGATTTCGCGGTGCAGGTGGTTTGCAACCACAACGCTGACTGCGTGGATGTTTGGGTCGTCGGCAATCGTGCGCCAGTCGGCATCGTGACGCTCAAAACCAAAACGCTTTGCAGCTGCTTCACCGAACTGAGCGTTTACGTCGCCGATTGAAACAAGCTTCACGTCTGGAAGGTCAGAACCGTAGAGCGAGGTGGCGGCACGGTAAGCAGCGGCGTGACCACGCCCTGCCATTCCTGCTCCGATAACTGCAACACCGATAGTCATTTGGTTCTCCTTTGAGCCTTGTTTTCAAATCTTTTCAAAACTTGGAGCGCTACAACTTGGAGCGCTCCACTAAAAGATAGCAACGGGGTCAATCGAAAAACAGCGACTTTATACGATTGTTACTTTGTAATGACAAAGCCTCCGCGTTAGACGGCGGGATGCCGGTTTTGCGCTACGTTAGAAATCTCATGACTATCGAGAACACCGCGGCAAAGCAGCCAACGATCTATGACGTTGCTGTTGCCGCTGGCGTTTCCAAGTCATTGGTCTCGCTGGTTTTGAATGGCGGCGGCAACGTCAGCGCCGTAAAAAAAGAGGCTGTGCTCAAGGCCATCGAAGAGCTTGGCTATCGACCATCCCGGTTCGCTCAACAGCTTGCCAGCAACAAGACTCGCTCAATTGGCGTGGTCATTACCGACTATAAAAACCTTTCGTACATAGGTTTTCTGAAGGGTCTTCGAGAGATTTTCGATGACGCCGGCTACCAGGTGATCATCAGCGATTTGCACCGAAGCCCCAACTTCACTGATGACCCAGTTGACGCGTTCGCGTCGATGAAGGTTGATGGTTTGGTGATGGCAACCGAGGCGTCTGGGCTGCGCACTCACAACCTCGACATCCCGGTCGTGATGATCGGGCAGCGTGAGTCAGTGGTTCCTGGTTCCGATATGGTCTTTAACGACGACGAAGAGGGCACGCGCCTGATCCTTGAACATCTACATGGTCTCGGGCACCGCAAAATCGCCCACCTCACAGGCGTTGGCGGCATCGCGACCAACCGTCGCAAGGCCTATGAAAAGATCATGAATAAGCTCGGTCTCGAACCTCAGGTGTATGGCAAGAATCAGCCGACCACCGAAATCGGTGGATACATGGGGGCAAAAGAACTAGTCGAATCGCGCAACAAATTCACGGCGGTTTTTTCGGCAAATGACTACATGGCCGGCGGCGCTTGGTCGCTGCTGCGCGAGCACGGCCTGTCAATTCCGGACGACGTTTCGTTGGCCGGATATGACGATTCGCCGATTGCCTCCGAGTTCATGCTGAAACTCACCACGGTTGATGAGCAGGGTGTTCCGGTTGGTCGCAAGGCCGCAAGATTGTTGCTCGAACGAATCGGCAGCAAGACCCAGGCCAAACCAAAGCGCGAGCTAATCACACCGACTTTGATTTTGCGTGACAGCACTTCCAAGCCAAAGCGCAAGTGAACTAAAGGCTTCCTTGCCGCAGAAGAAAGGTCGAGCTATTCAGGCTTGGTCAAAGTTTGAATCTCACCGGTTTCCAACTCGAGCTTGAAGGCCCGAAGAATTTCTTGCAGCGACTGGGGTGCGATTCCAAGCCGTGCTTTGGTGAGTTCGTTGCCAAGTGAAGAATCAATCGGCACGGCGGCGGGGAACAGGGCTTCGGCAGGTGGTTCGCTCTCTCGCAACAGCGAAGCGTCCAGCTCAAAGACCTCGCAAACCAGGTTTGCCAACGCCATGCGCTCGATAGCGTCATCGCCAACCAAATGGAAAGTGCCTGCAGCCTTTCGCGTAACCACCCGCTCAATTTGAGCGCCAATTTCGGCCGCAAGCGACGGTGAGGTGGCTTGGTTTACCCGATCTCCGCCCCAGACAGTGAAGGGCACACCGGCGCGGAGCGACTCGACGAGTGAAAGCACAAAATAACCAAAGCCAACGTCTTGCGACCTAGGGCTTTCGGCGAGTTGATGCCGGCCCATTACACCCGCGATTCTGCAAATTGCTCCATTATTCGGCGCCAGGTCACGGATGACTTGCTCGCTCAAAACCTTGAGCACCCCATAGAAGTTCACTGGATTGCCCGGGTCGGTTTCGGCAACACGATGCCCCGTGCCATCCATGACCCAGTCGGTTGAAATCAAGATTGGCCTGGCGCCTGCTTTGTTGGCCGCCAAAGTCACGCGTTGGGTCAAACCCGCAAAGGCATCGTAGGCGAATTCTCGGTCGTCGACGAGGCGATTGAAATCATTGGCGATCGCGCAGTGGATGACTGCCTCGCAACCGTCGAGGGCACCCGCGATTGAGTCGACATCGTTGAAATCAACAACCTGAATCGGCCAGCCGGCAGCAACCTCAGGGCTCTTCCGGCCGAGCCCCACCACCTCGTGCCCAAACTTCACTAGAACGGCAGCGATGTTGCTTCCAACGAAGCCGGTCGAACCGGTGATGGCGATTTTTGTCACGATTTGGTTCCTTTTCGACGTTGAACTGGACTATTTGATTTCGGTTAGAAAGTTTGTGCTTACAATACCATTGGAACGGTCCAGAATTTCTGGGCTATTTTCACACCCACCGACTTTTTACGAGACAGGAACAGCCGTGAGCGACAAGAAAGTACGCATTGGCCTTCTAGGAACCGGCCGCATTGGCTTGGTTCACGCCATGAGCATCGCCGAAAACCCGAACGTTGAGCTGACCTACGTAGCCGACGTTTTCATCGAAGGCGCCGAAAAGCTAGCTGCCAAGTATGGAGGCAAGGTCACCGCCGACCCTGCCGACGTGTTTGCCTCGGGCGAAGTTGATGCCGTTGTTGTTGCCTCGCCAACGCCAACCCACATCGATCTAATCAGCGCTGCGATCGACGCCGGCGTACACGTGCTTTGCGAAAAGCCAATTGATCTAGACATTGCCCGCGTCGACACCTTGCGCGCCAAGGCACGCGATGCAAAGACCATCGTGGCGCTCGGTTTCAACCGCAGATTTGACCAGCAGTTCAACGAAATTCAGCGTCGCGTTGCGGCCGGAGAAATCGGCAATCTTGAGCAGCTCACCATCATCAGTCGCGACCCAGGGCCAGCCCCAAAGTCATACCTTGAGGTCTCGGGTGGAATCTTCCGCGACATGACCATTCACGACTTCGACATGGCTCGTTTCTTTGTGCCAAACATCGTCGAGGTCTATGCGGCCGGCGCAAACACCTTCAGCGATGACATTCGTGAAATTGGCGACTTCGACAGCGCCGTGGTCACGCTCCGTGGCGCCAACGGTGAATTGGTTTCGATCACCAACTCTCGTCACGCCTCATACGGTTACGACCAGCGCCTCGAGGCTTTCGGTGACAAGGGTGCGCTATTGGCAACCAACGTGTCACCGACCACCGTCAAGCTCTACAACGACTCGGTCGTTGAGGCTCGCGCTCCATACATGGAGTTCTTCCTCGAGCGATACGCCTATTCATACCGTCGCGAACTCGAACTATTCATCGAAGGCATCCAGACCGGCAACAACGTGAACCCAACCTTCGAGGATGGTCGCGCTGCACTGGTCTTGGCCGATGCTGCGCAGTTGTCAGCCGAGACCGGCAAAGCGGTCAAGGTTGACCTTTCTTAAAAGAGTTGTGTCCTTTTAGAAAGGGAAAAGGCCTGGCGAAAGCCAGGCCTTTTCTTTTTCGAGAACAACTTGTGAACCGTCTCGATTATCAGGAGTTATGGAGCTCCTAATTCTTTGCGCTATTCGGCAGCTAGCTCCGCTGCCACTGCGCGGATGAACTCAACGCTCGCCTTTGCATCGGCGAATGGGCCTGCGCCCTCACCTGGCTCGGCATTGATTACGTTGTCTTGCTCGAGCACGAACCAGCCGTCATAGTCGGCCTGAATCAGGCTGCGAACGATTGAACGCACGTCAACGTCTCCGGTGCCCAGCGGCACATACATGCCTTCGAGAATGCCTTGGTAATAGGTGATTTCACCCGACTGCACACGGTCGGCAACCGCCAGGTTTACATCCTTGAGGTGTGAGTGTGCGACGCGATCGGCGTGGTTCTTGGCGAAGGCAACTGGATCAGTTCCACCAATAATCATGTGGCCGGTGTCGAGACAGAACTTGATGGTCGAGCCGTTGAGCACCTGCATGACATCGGCTTCGGTTTCAACCATGGTGCCAACGTGCGGGTGCAGCACCGTGGTGACGCCCTGCGCCGCAGCGGCATCCTTGATGCGCTCTAGGTTCTTGAACACGGTTGCCCAACCGGCCTCGTCGAGGTCAGGGCGCTTGGTGTCATAGCCTTCGAGGCCGGTCTCGGCCGAAAGCACCAAGGTCTTTGCGCCCGAGGCAGCGTAGCTCTTTAGTTCTTCAAGCACTGCCGGAATCGGGTCGAAGTCAGGGTTGTGGATGACGATCGGGAAGAAGCCGCCGACGGCCTCCATGCCGTGCTTGGCCAGTGCAGCCGCGCGGTCGGCTGGCTCAACCGGCAAGAAGCCCAGCGGCCCAAACTCGGTGGCACCGAGACCCAGTTCGGCCATTTCGGTTAGAACTCGGTCGGGGGTCATCTGGTGACCCCAATTTGGAACCTCGCACACACCCCAAGAAATAGGTGCGCCTGCAATCTTTACGTCAGCCATTTATTTTCCTTTGTTATTTCGTTGCGACCGCGCGAGCAGCGCGTCCTTCTAATACATCGCGAACACCCTGTGCTGCATCGATGAAAGTTTGCTTGGTTGATTGAACGCTCAAGCCCATCACGTGCGGCGTTAAGACGACATTTTCGTGATCAAAGAGCGCGTGGTGTTCGGGTGGTTCAGGGTCAAATACATCAAGCCCTAGGCCGCCGAGCTGGTTATTGTTCAGTGCCACCAATGCTGCATCTAGGTCGATCAGCGCGCCTCGGCCGCAGTTCACCAAGACCGCACCCGGCTTGAACTTGGCCAAGAGTTCTGCGTTGACCATCTGGTCTGTCTCGGCCGTGAGTGGCACATGCAACGAGACCACATCGCTTCGACTCACCAAATCTTCAATGTCTTTCACCGAATTTTCGGCCGGAACATCAGCGAACGGGTCATAGGCCAAAACACTCATGTCAAACGCCTCTGCAAGCCTTGCGACCCGACGGCCGATTCGCCCAAAACCCACGATGCCGATGGTCTTGGATTCGAAATCGCCGACCGGGTATTTCGTGCGGTCGCCCCAACCTCCGCCGGCAACCAATCTGTGCAGCGGGCCAAGCCGCTTGGTCAGGTGCAACGCTTGGGCAATAGCACCCTCGGCAACGGCATTGGTGTTGCTACCCGGGGTGATGACCACCGGGATTCCTCGCTTCGACGCTGCGCCAAGGTCTACAAGATCGGTTCCCACGCCCGTGCGCGCCACAACCTTTAGGTTGGGCATCTTCGCAAACTGAGTTGCGTCAAAGACAAAAGCTGCTCGAACAATCGCTCCCGTCGCCTCAGCAATGTCTGTATCGGTGGGTGACTCGATGAAGCAAATGTCGTCGCCAAGCACCGGCTGAACCACATTGGCTTCAACCGGCCCAAGGCCAACGACGATTTGCATGTGACTACTTCTTTGCTGCGGTGGTGCCGCCGACCGGCTCGACGGTGACCCACTGCTTGGTCTCGGCCGACTTCTCGGCCGCAGAGATCACTCGAGCCGAAGCAACGGCATCGTGAATGTTTGAGTTGAGTGCTGGGCCGCCAATGAACGACTCGAGGAACTTGCGTGCCTCAATCGTCTTCAGGTCGTCATAACCCATCCCAGTGCCGGCACCCGGCTGGAAGTGGCCGAAGTCGCCGAAGCCCGGTGCGACCATCACGCGCTGATAACCAAGGTGCTGGCCTTTGCGACCGATAGCAATCTCCAGCTCGTTCATGCGCTCGAAGTCCCACTTCAGCGAACCCTCGGTGCCATAGATTTCGAAGTTGTAGCTAGCACGAGGGCCAACCGCGACACGAGATGCCTCGAGGGTGCCAACGGCACCGGCTGCCACAGCATTTTCGGCGAAGCGAACCAGCATGCCTCCGTAATCCTCGTTCTCAACCGGACCCTTTTCTCCGCCTTCGATGACGTCGAAGTGCGTTCCGACGCCCATCTGCTGAATTGGGCGTTCGGTGTAGACGGTCTTACTAATTGCCGACACTTCAGCAATCGGGCCAACTATGTAGTGCATGAGGTCGGCAAGGTGACCCATTAGGTCGCCAAGCACGCCAGAACCGGCGAGTTTGCGGATGAAGCGCCAAGACAGTGCGCCGTTTGGTTCTGAAGAATAGTCGGCGAAGAATGTGCCGCGAAGATTAGTGATTCTTCCGAGCTGACCCTCGGCGATGATCTTTTTCGCGTGCTCAACCGCAGGTGCATTTCGGTAGTTGAAACCGATGGTTGAGATGACGCCAGCTTCATTCGCGGCAGCCTCAACGGCTTCGGTCTCGGCCGCTCCTCGGCCAACTGGCTTTTCAATCCAGAAAGCCTTTCCAGCCTTTGCTGCGGCGATGCCGATTTCGGCGTGCAAGAAGTTTGGGGCACAGATTGAGACCACTTCGACTTCTGGGTGGTTCAACACTTCGTGATAGTCAAGCGTGCCCTGCTCATAACCCAGAACGTTGACCGCATAATCAGCGCGGTCTTGGGCTGTGTCGGCGGCGATGATGAGGCGAGGTTTGATTCCTAGCTCAGGGTAAACAACTGGCAGGGCCTGGTAAGCACGACTGTGTACTTTACCCATCCAGCCAACACTGATTAGGCCAACGCCAACGGTGCGAGGTGTGTTTGACATGTTCTACTTTCTGATTTCGTCTACTGCGTCGGTGATTGCTTTTGCCATCAAGGTCGAATCTGAACCGATGGCAATAAATTTGAAGCCCATCTCCACATAAAAGCGGGCGATGGTGGTGTCTGAGGCAAGGATGCCGGCAACTTTGTTCTGGGCGTTAGCGGCTGCCAAAACCTTTTTGAGAGCCTCGAGAAACTTCGGGTTCTTGAAATCGCGAGGCACGCCGAGGGCATAGCTCAGGTCGAGGGGGCCAACAAATAGCGCGTCAACGCCGGGCACCGCTGCAATTTTTTCAACCTCTGCCAGTGCGCCGAGAGTTTCGATTTGCACGAGCAAAGCCGACTTCGGCTCTGGCGCAAGTGCATCCAAGTCTTTGCCCCAGGCAACCGCGCGGTTGTAGGTGGCAACGCCACGGTCACCGTTTGGCGGGTAGCTCATGTGACGAACGGCCAATTCAACCTGCTCAACGGTGTCTACCCGAGGAATCATCACTCCGGCAACGCCGGAATCAAGCACTCGACCGATTCGAATTCGCTCAGCTGATTCGACTCTCACCAACGTCGGAACACCGTAGCCGCCGGATGCAACCACGGTTGGTGAAACTTGTTCTTCGCCGCCACCGCCATGCTCGAGATCAAGCAGAACCCAGTCGACCCCACTGAGCGCTGCAACCTCGGCAGCAAGCGGTGACGCCAAGCCCAGGAAGGTGCCAATGGTGAGTTGGCCCTCCTTCAGGGTTTTGAGGAAGCCACCGCGGCTCAATGGCGAAGTCATTAGTAGTGGAACCTCTGCGTCTTCAGACCGGCGTTGTAGTCATCCGAGGTAGCTTGAATCCAGGGCGAGTTTTCGTGCACTTCCGCCGGGGCCACATCCCACCAAACCTCGGAAGCTGGAAGGTTTGCGTGCGGGATAGTCGGGACGACGATAACCACAGGCCCTGGCTCGGAACGGGTGTCGTCAAGCACCTTGGCAAAATCTGCAGTGGTCATTGGGCGGAAAGCCTTTGCTCCCATGCCCTCAGCCATCTTGACGATGTCGAGGAACAAATAGTCACCCTCGAGACGCGGAGCCTTGCCACCCAATTCGGCTGCCTCCGAAGCGATCGGACCATCCTGGCGGTAGCGGAACTCGTTGCCGAAGCTGTTTCCCACGCGCCACATTTGCAGGCGGCGGATCACCTGATAACCGTGGTTTTCGGAGACAACTATGGTCAGTGGCAGGCGCTCCTGTGCTGCAGTTACCAACTCGGTAGGAGCCATCGTCCAGGTGCCGTCACCGATAAA
>JAGNYY010000012.1:6494-14158 GCA_017984715.1 Rhodoluna sp. | reverse complement strand
GTGCTGTTGACCCACTACCTCATCCAAGGTTGAAGGTCGCATGCGGGCAGCCAACGGAGTGGTTGATGAGAAAACACTCGGCTGATCAGACATGCTTTTAGGTTAGACGATTGCTTGGCGTAGAAAGAGTGAGAACCACGTATATTCGAAGAAGTTTGACAGCGAAGGGCGATCATGGCATCGAAGAAGAAGCAGCAAAATATTCACGTTAGTTCTGCCAATAAATTGGCTGATTATGAGGCCAAGCAGGCCCAGGCTTCGGTCGCTGTGGCCCGCAAGAAGAGCGATAACAAACGTGCGATTACGTTTAGCATCGCCGCCCTCGCAATTGCCGGCTTGCTTCAGCTCGCTTACTTTGGCTTCGGTCCAGGCAGCTCAGCGAATGATGCTGGCGCTTCACCTTCGGCCTCGACTGCCATCGAGAACTCGGCCTTGGTTCCAAAGCCTGGAGTCGCGGAAGGTCGCGTGTGGTCTGGATCGATGGATCTATCTGGTTCGCAGCTAGATTTCCAGCTGGATGGAAAGTCGGCACCTCAGGCGGCATCAAACTTCATTTCGCTTGCGAAGCAGGGCTTCTTTAAGGACCTCAGCTGCCATCGCTTGACAACGGCAGGCATCTACGTGCTTCAGTGCGGTGACCCTAACGGTGATGGAACTGGCGGCCCTGGTTACAGCTGGGGGCCAATCGAAAATGCCCCATCTGATGACAACTACAAAACCGGTGTTCTAGCCATGGCGCGCGTTGGCGGAAACGCAAGCAGTATGGGCAGCCAATTTTTCATCGTCTATCAAGACTCGATGATTCCATCCGATTCGGTCGGCGGCTATACAGTCTTCGGCAAGATCACCGGTGGTCTCGATGCCGTCCAGAAGATCGCCTCAGCTGGTGTTGTCGGTGGTGCCTCTGATGGAAAGCCTGCGCTTGAAGCCAAGCTCGGCGCAATCAGCCTAAAATAGTCTTTGTCCAATGGTGTTGGACGTCAAACCTCAGGAGCTAGAAGTGTCAACCTCTAAGAACACATTCGGTCGCGTAGACGCCGAGAACAACGTATTCGTGACCGTCGCCGGTGTTGAGCGTCAGGTTGGTCAGTATCCTGGCGTTCCTGCCGAAGCAGCACTTGCATATTTTGAGCGTAAGTTCGCCGACCTAGAGGCTCAGGTTCGCATTCTTGAGCAGCGGGTCGCTAATAAGGTCGACGCCTCGGGTTTGAAGAAAGTTGCTGCAAAGCTAACCGAAGATTTGTCCGAACCAGCCGCCGTTGGAGACATTGCAGACCTACGCCGTCGCGTAAGCAATCTTGACGCGAAGATCGGGGCGCTTGTTTCCGAGAAGCAAGAGGCCTCAAAGGGTGAGGCTACCGAATCACTGGCCAAGCGAGAGGCCATCGCTGTAAAGGCTGAAAGCATTGCGAACCAGGATGCCTCGAAGACTCAGTGGAAAAACTCTGGCGCTGAGATGACCAAGCTTTTCGAAGAGTGGCAGGCACTTCAAAAGTCAGGCCCTAAGGTTCCTAAGGCTGAGGCCGATGTCATTTGGAAGCGTTTTTCTGCTGCCCGCACCCGTTTTGAAGCTGCGAAGCGCCAGTATTTTGCGGGGCTCGACTCGGCGACCAAGTCGGCCAAGGCTGCAAAGGTGAACATTGTTGAGCGCGCCGAGGCACTTGTTGCCAAGGGCAGCGATGCCGTTGTCGATTATCGCAAACTACTGGATGAGTGGAAGGCTTCTGGCCGCACACCTGGAAAGCAAGACGACACCCTTTGGAACCGATTCAAGGCCGCCGGAGACGCCATTTATGCTGCAAAGGCAGAGGTTGTAGCCGTCGAAAACGTTGAATTCACAGCCAATTTGGCTACAAAGCTTGAACTGCTCAAGGAAGCGGCGAAGATTGACGCGACCAAGGATCTCGAGGGTGCTAAGAAGGCCCTTGCGGCCATTCAGCAGAAGTGGGAGAAGGCTGGCAAGGTTCCTCGCGAAAAGCTTCGCGAGACCGAGGACAAGCTTCGTTCAATCGAAGCCAAGGTGCGCGAGGTTGAAGCCGAGCACTGGCGCAAGACCGACCCGGCCGCTCAGGCTCGTTCTAACGATGTCATCACCCAACTCGAGGCATCTATTGTGAAGCTCGAAGCCGAGCTCGAGGCTGCCAAGGCGAAGAAAGACAAGAAGAAGACAGATGACGCTACTGAAGCACTTAAGGCTCGCAAAGCTTGGCTAGAGGTAGTAAAGGCTGCTTCATAAACAGACCAATCAATGAAAACGTCCTCTGCTTTTGCAGGGGACGTTTTCGTTTTGCTTTAGACGTTGCTTACTCGGTATACGTCGTAAACAGCTTCGATTCGACGAACCGCATTCAGAAGATGGTCCAAGACACCAGCGTCGCCCATCTCAAAGACGAAACGGCTAAGTGCAACTCTGTCAGAACGAGTCGAAACAGAGGCAGAAAGGATGTTCACGTGGTGCTCCGAAAGCACTCTGGTGACATCCGATAGCAAGCCAGATCGGTCGAGTGCTTCAATTTGGATTTGAACCAGGAATAGGCTCTTGGTGGTTGGCGCCCAGCTCACATCCATGATGCGTTCAGGTTGCAACATCAACTCGCCCACATTCTTGCAGTCGGTACGGTGCACCGATACCCCAGACCCGCGCGTCACAAACCCGACAATCGGGTCCCCAGGAACCGGCGTGCAGCAGCGGGCAAGCTTGGCCATTACGTCGGCATCGCCCTTAACTAAAACACCTGAGTCGTTTGAGCGCTGTCGGTTGACGCTTCGTGACTGCTGAGGAAGCTCAAATGGCGTGTCCTCGTTGTCTTCCTCGACATTGATAGCCGCCGCTAGCTTTTCTACGACGGATTGCGCGGAAATATGGTTGTCGCCGATTGCTGCGTATAGACCTGAGACATCAGGGAACCGCAGCTCCCCCGCGAGCTTAACCAGAACATCAGCTGACATGAGGCGTTGAAGGGGAAGGTTTTGCTTGCGCATGGCTTTGGCAAGCATTTCTTTGCCTTGCTCGGTTGACTCCTCTTTGCGCTCTTCCGCGAACCACTGCTTGATTTTGGCACGCGCACGCGGTGAACCGACAAAGTTTAACCAGTCTTTTGAAGGCGCAGCCTCTTGAGATTTCGAGGTAAAGATCTCAACTACATCTCCAGACTGGAGTTTGCTTTCAAGCGGAACTAGGCGACCATTGACTTTGGCTCCCATGGTTCGGTGGCCAACTTCGGTGTGCACTGCATAGGCGAAGTCAACCGGCGTGGCACCGCCCGAGAGCCCAATCACCTTTCCCTTCGGGGTGAAAACGTAGACTTCCTTAGCGCCGATCTCGAATCTAAGCGAGTCGAGGAATTCTGTCGGGTCTTGTGTCTCCGCTTGCCAATCGGTCAGGTGCTTGAGCCAAGCCAAATCTTCATCGCGCGTCTCCGAAGATTTTCCGACCTGCTCCTTGTATTTCCAGTGTGCGGCAACACCATACTCTGCTCGTTGGTGCATCTCGAAGGTGCGAATTTGAATCTCAACCGGGCGCCCCTGAGGGCCCATAACAGTGGTGTGCAGCGACTGGTAAAGATTGAATTTTGGCATTGCGATGTAGTCTTTGAAACGCCCAGGAACTGGGTTCCAGCGGGCGTGAATCGAGCCGAGAACGGCGTAGCAATCTTTGACCTCCTGGACGAGTACGCGGATGCCTACCAGGTCATAGATGTCATCAAATTCGCGGCCGCGCACAACCATTTTTTGATAGATGCTGTAGTACTGTTTCGGCCTGCCGGCGACCTTACCCTTGATTCGATTTTCTCGAAGATCATCTTCAATCGAGCCGATGACGTTTTCGATGAACTCTGCGCGCTTGGGCGTCCGTTGCGTTACGAGGTTGACGATTTCTTCGTAGACCTTCGGATACAGCACCGAGAAGGATATATCTTCGAGTTCCCACTTGATCGTGTTGATGCCTAGACGGTGTGCAAGCGGCGCATAGATTTCAAGCGTCTCTTGCGCCTTGCGCTTCGCGCTCTCCTCCGGCACGAATGCCCATGTGCGTGCATTGTGAAGTCGGTCGGCCAACTTTATAACCAGAACGCGAATGTCCTTAGACATTGCTACAACCATTTTCCGAACGGTCTCGGCCTGGGCGTTGTCACCAAACTTTACTTTGTCGAGTTTGGTGACGCCATCAACCAACATTGCTACTTCGTCGCCGAATTCGTTCTTAAGTCTGTCAAGACTGTAGTCCGTGTCTTCAACGGTGTCGTGCAACAACGCCGCGGCCAGGGTGACTGGGCCGATGCCCAGTTCCGCGAGAATCCTTGTGACCTCTAGCGGATGGGTTATGTATGGTTCTCCAGACTTTCTTGTCTGTGGTCTATGGGCAAGTTCGGCTACTGCGAATGCTCGCTCAATGATCGAGAGATCAGCCTTAGGGTGGTTTAGTTTCGCTAGTCGCAGGATCTCGTTGAGCTCGATGGCATATGGTCCAGAGCGCGTGAAAAGCCTGGGCAGCTTGTTCCGGAGAACACTGATGCTGCTGGTAGGTGTTGCATCACTCAACTCGGGCCAATCCTTTTCAGTTCGACTAGCCAACCCCGTTCGGGATTAAGCGTTAGCCAATACCTTCTTCTCAGCCTTGCGGTACTTCGCTTCTCCTTCGCGTAGGTGCGAGTATGCAGGAGCTGCGATGAACAAGGTCGAGTAGGTTCCAACGATAATACCGATGAACAGTGCAAGCGCGATGTCGCGCAAGGTTCCTGCACCCAGAAGCGTAGCTCCGATGAAGAGAATAGCTGCGACCGGAAGGACCGCGACGATCGACGTGTTTACAGAGCGAACTAGGGTCTGGTTGATAGCCAGGTTCACCTGCTGCTTGAAAGTCGTGCTCTCGCTGAATTCGACTTCGAAGGTGTTCTCTCGAATCTTGTCAAACACAACAACGGTGTCGTAGAGCGAGTAGCCAAGGATAGTCAAGAAACCAATCACGGCGGCCGGTGTTACTTCAAAACCAAGGGCGCCGTAAACGCCGGCGGTAATGATCAAGTCGTGCATCAATGCAAGAACGGCTGCTAGCGACATCTTCAAAGTTCTGAAGTACAGCGCCATGAGAATTGCAGCCAAGATGACGAATACAATCAGACCATTCAAAGCCTTACCTGTTACGTCCGCTCCCCAGTTAGCTCCGATGTAAGAGCTGGCTACAGATGAGCTTTCAACCTTGTATGCGTTGGCCAGTGCGATGCGCACATCCTCCGAAACTAGGTCAGTCAGTTGTTTGGTCTGCACACGGATGCTGTCTGTGCCAACGCTGGTAACGAGTGGCTCGGTGTCAGGAACAACGGCGTGAACGGCGTCAATAGCAACCTGCTGTGACTGGCTTGAAACGCCAGCAACACGGAACTCTGAACCACCGCGGAACTCGATGCCGAAGTTATAGCCTCCACGAAGGATTGGCAGGACGATTGCAAGAATCACCATTACGGCCGCAATGGCGTACCAAACCTTTCGTCGTCCCACAAAGTCGTATGAACGAGCGCCGGTGTAAAGGTCGTTGCCTAGATCGCTGAACTTTGACATTAGTTGCTCTTTCCTGACTTTGAGTCAGCGGCTAAGTTCTCTGCCGCTTTTCGTTCGGCTAGCGTCTGGCGCTTAGCTGCTTCCTTAGACGCCTTGGCTGCCTTACCGGCTGGCACAGTGCCAGACACGCGGAATGCTCCGCGGCCAACATAGCTGCTTGCTCCGAGCGCCTTGGAATCGAAACCAGACCATGGGTGACCCGAGCTGAAGAACTTGGTCTTGGCAAGTAGCTCAAGCATTGGGTGGGTGAACAGAATTACAACCGCAAGGTCAATCAAGGTGGTTAGACCGAGGGTGAAAGCGAAGCCGCGAACGTTACCCACGGTAAGTGAGTAGAGCACAACTGCGGCAAGCAAGCTGACGCCATCTGAAACAAGGATGGTCCGAAGCGCACGCTTCCAACCGGTTTCCACAGCTGCACCGAGGTTGCGACCATCGCGTAGTTCATCTCGAACGCGTTCGAAGTAGACGATGAACGAGTCGGCGGTAATACCGATCGCCACGATCAAACCCGCGACACCCGAAAGCGACAGGTGGTAACCCTGACGCCATGAGAGCAATGCGACTACTAGGTAGGTGACCACGGCTGCAACGATGAGTGAGCCCACGGTGACCAGAGCCAAGCCGCGGTACTGGAAGAACGAGTAGATGATCACTAGTAGAAGACCAATTGCGCCCGCAAGAAGACCACTCGAAAGCTGCTCAGAGCCTAGAGTCGCTGAGATGTTTTCCTGGCTCTGAACTTCGAAGCTGATTGGCAAAGCGCCGTACTTAAGCTGGTCTGCAAGAGTCTTCGAGGTGTCCTTGTCGAAGTTTCCGGTGATCTGTGCCTGTCCACCAGTAATAACCGCCTGAAGAGTTGGCGCTGTGATTACGTAGCCATCCAGGGTGATCGCGAACTGATTTTGAGGTGCAGCTAGTGGGAACAAGCGACCGGTGGTGGCCGCGAACTTGTCAGAACCGGCGCCGGTGAACTCGAGGTTCACAGCCCAGGTGTTCGTCGAAGCACCGGTTGAGGTGGTTACGGTTCCTGCATTCGCGTCGGCGATGTCGGTGCCTTCAACCTCAACTGGGCCGAGGATGTACTTTCCGAAAAGGTCGGTGTCACAGGTGACGATTGGTAAAGTCGGGTCGTCAATTTGACCCGCGCTGCGGAAGGGCTGCGAGCAATCCAAGGCGTCGTAGAACTTGATTGTTGCTTCGTCGACACCTGCGATTGGCCCGGTGGTCGAGGCTGACGATGTCGCTGCTGGGGTTGCCGATGCCGAAGCAGATTCGGTGGCGCCGGTGTTAGAAACTGTTGCGCTGATTCCTTGGCCGGTGGCAAGCACTGGGCGGAACTCGAGCTTCGCAGAGCTGCGAATCAGCTTGAGGGTGTTTTCATCAGGGTTGCCAGGGATCGACACAACGATGTTGTTGTTTCCCTGCGTGTTGATCTGGGCTTCGCTCACGCCACTGGCGTCAACGCGCTGGCGGATGATCGAGACTGCCTGGAGCAGCTGCTCCTCGGTGACTTGAGTTCCCTCTTGCACGATCGGTGCCAGGATGATTTGCGTTCCACCCTGGAGGTCAAGCGCAAGCTTTGGGGCAAACGAGGCCCCCGAGTTGGTCGCAGAGCCTAGGCCGATGATGGCAACAAGGCCAACAATCAAAACACCAAGCCAAGTTAGGCGCTTAACTGCGCCCTTGGTTACAGCAGATTCAGACAAGTTGATCCTCTATTACTCGGCAGGCTTAGCTGCAGGCTTCTTGGCGACTGGCTTCTTTGCCGCTGGCTTAGCCGCGGTCTTGGTGGCAGTTGCTGGCTTAGCGGCTGCGGTCTTTGCAGCAGCCTTCTTCGGAGCTTCTTCGACTGAACGAACGGCGCCCTTTAGAACAGTTAGCTTGGTTCCAGGAGTGGTCTCAATGACCAGATTCTTCTCGTCCTGGCTAGCGATGGTGCCCAGGATTCCGCTGTGAAGAAGCACGTATGCTCCCACCTTGATTCCGGCCTGCATCTCGGCCTGTGCCTTCTTGCGCTTACGGCTGTTCATGAACATCATGAAAATGACGAAACCTAGTGCGATTACGAGAAATAGATCTGAGTTCATTTCAGGCCTTACGTT
>JAGNYY010000012.1:0-6394 GCA_017984715.1 Rhodoluna sp. | reverse complement strand
GCGCCACTTTCGTGGGCAACAATCATGGCCAACGTCGTTTTGCCTAGACCTGGCGGGCCGGCAAGCAAAATGTGGTCAGCGGTGCGGCTTTGAATTTTTGCAGCTTCGATAATCAGCGAGATCTGCTCACGAACCTTGTTTTGGCCAACGAACTCTTCGAGTGACTTTGGGCGCAGAGCTGATTCGAAGGCCAGCTCCGAATCGCTTTGGTCTGGGCTGGTTAGGTTATCCATTAGTTCGCCCCGGCTTGTGATTTGCCGGACCCAAGTTTGCCAAGAGCTAGGCGCAGAACAACTTCCCGACCATCTCCCTTATTCACCGAAACAGACTTCACTGCCTCCTGCGCGGCGCGCTCGGGCCAGCCAAGGCTCACAAGAGCCTCGACCACGGATCCGAGGTCTTCATTAATGCTCTCCGTGCCGGTTTGAGGCTCCAACACGAGATGCGAAAGTTTTCCGGACAAGGTAACCGTGATGAGCTTGGCCGTTTTTGGTCCGATGCCAGAGACAGCTCTAAAAGTCGCGTCGTCATCTAAGGCGACTGCAGAAGCTATTTCAGCAGTCGATAGAGCTCCAAGAATCGCAAGGGCCGACTTTGGGCCCACACCTGTCACAGATCGAAGCAAATCGAACAACTCTTGCTCAAGTGAGCTCTGGAACCCGAACAGAGTCATTGCATCTTCGCGCACAACCAGCACTGTGAAAAGTTGTGTGTCTTCGCCCAGCGAAAATTTTGAAGAAGTTTTTGGTGTAACGTGCACGAGATAGCCAACACCATTCACATCAACCACCAGTTGATGAGCCGTTTTTGCGGCTAGTTTTCCTCTTATTGATGCAATCACCTAACAAGACTAACCTTTGGGCTTATTTAGTCTTGGCAGCGCGCTCAGCATCGAGCCAGGCCTTTTGTGCCTTGGTGAGGTTTGTCGATTCGCTTGCAGCTGGCGAACGCCAGGCGTGACAAATTGCAATTGCAAGGCTGTCTGCGGCATCCGCTGGCTTAGGGATCTCAGTGAGCCCCAGAATCTTGGCCACCATGTAACCAACCTGTTCTTTAGCCGCACGCCCCGAGCCGGTGACCGCCGCCTTGACCTGGGTTGGTGTGTACATTACGACGGGAATTTTGTGTTTGTGTGCGAGCATCAAAACTGCACCCGAAATCTGAGCGGTGCCCATCACAGTAGAAAGGTTCTGTTGCGAGAAAACTCGCTCGATTGCAATCACTTGCGGTTGCTCAGACTGAATTAAGTCTTCGATTTGTAGGCCAATCCTGCCAACGCGAACACTGAGATCTTCGGTGGGTTCCGAACGATATGTGTCGACAGCAATCAGGGAGACTCTTCTCGAGGCACCTAGTTCGATAAGCCCAATTCCGCATCTAGTTAGACCAGGGTCGATTCCTAGGATGCGAGTTGTCACAATTAGTCGTTCTCGAGCTCGGCCATAACCTCGGCCGACATGTCGAAGTTCGAATAGACGTTCTGCACGTCATCCGAGTCTTCCAGCGCGTCGATCAGCTTGATTACCTTACGAGCCGTGTCGGCGTCTGTCTGCACGAGCATCGAAGAGACGAACTCGACATCCGCACTCTCGTAGTCAATTCCGGCGTCCTGAAGCGCGGTGCGGACGGCCACCATTGCGCTTGGGTCAGTGGTCAAAACGAACTGCTCACCGCGATCTTCAAGGTCATCGATGCCAACTTCCAGAACTGCTTCGAGGATGCGGTCTTCGTCGGTGCCCTCGGCCTTGGCAACCAAGATTACGCCCTTGCGAGCAAACTGATATGAGACGCTGCCTGGATCAGCCATGGTTCCGCCATTACGCGAAACGGCAAGGCGAACTTCTGCAGCTGCACGGTTTTTGTTGTCGGTCAGACATTCAATCAGGATTGCGACGCCGTTTGGGCCGTAACCCTCATACATGATGGTCGAGTATTCAACAGCGTCGGCACCAACGCTCGAACCGCGCTTGATCGCGCGTTCGATGTTGTCCTTAGGGAGCGAGCTCTTACGACCCTTTTGGACGGCATCGTAAAGCGTAGGGTTTCCGTCTAGGTCTGGTCCACCGAGACGAGAAGCAACTTCGATGTTCTTGATTAGCTTCGCGAATAGCTTTGCGCGACGGCCGTCGAGTACAGCCTTCTTGTGCTTGGTGGTTGCCCATTTGGAGTGGCCAGACATACTGCTCCTACTTAAGAATCTTGGATTCGAATAAGTCTAAAGGAGGCTAGCCCTGAACCATCGACACGAATAGTTCGTGGATGCGAGTTTCGCCGGTAACTTCGGGGTGGAAGGAAATGCCCATCAAGTTGCCTTGGCGAACTCCTACGACGCGACCATCGGCAAGTTTCGAGAGAACTTCGACGTTCTCCCCTACACGTTCCACGATTGGCGCCCGGATGAAGGCTGCGTGTACTGCAGGCCCAGTAACGCCACCGAAGGCAAGATCCACTTCAAACGAGTCGAGTTGGTTGCCGAATGCGTTTCGCCTGACGCTCACATCCAGGCCGCCGAAACCGGATTGTCCCGGGATGCCATCGATAATTTCATCGGCCAGCATGATTAGCCCTGCGCAAGTGCCAAAGGCTGGCAAGCCGGCTTTCAGGGCGTCTTTGATGGGTTCGAACAAATCGTAAGCCACGGCAAGTTTTTGCATCACGGTCGACTCGCCACCGGGAATTATGAGCCCATCAGACTTTGACAGATCCGCTAACGTTCGAACCTCGACGCTGTCTACTCCGATAGCTGCCAGTGTCTGACGATGCTCTCTAAAGTCGCCCTGAAGTGCAAGGACGCCAATAGTTGGTGACAAACTACCAGCCGCGCTCGGCTAGACGGTGAGGTGCTGGAAGATCGGCAACGTTGATACCAACCATTGCTTCGCCCAAGCCACGGCTAACCTCGGCTAGCACCGCTGGGTCGTTATAGAAGGTGGTCGCTTTCACGATTGCCTTCGCGCGTGCAACTGGGTCACCAGACTTGAAGATTCCTGAACCGACGAAGACGCCGTCTGCGCCAAGCTGCATCATCAACGCAGCGTCAGCCGGAGTTGCCACTCCACCTGCCACGAATAGGGTTACCGGAAGCTTGCCCGTGGTTGCGATTTCGCGCACCAGCTCGAATGGAGCCTGTAGTTCCTTCGCGGCCACGAATAGTTCATCCTCGGTCTTCGCAGAAAGGTCGCGAATCTGACCTGAAATGGTGCGGATGTGCTTCATTGCTTCTGAAACATCTCCGGTGCCGGCTTCGCCCTTTGAGCGAATCATCGCTGCACCCTCGGTGATGCGGCGAAGCGCCTCGCCCAGGTTGGTCGCGCCACAAACGAAAGGAACCTTGAAGTTCCACTTGTTGATGTGGTGGACGTAGTCTGCCGGGCTCAAAACCTCTGACTCGTCGATGTAATCGACGCCCAGTGATTCAAGAATCTGCGCCTCAACGAAATGACCGATGCGTGCCTTGGCCATGACCGGAATCGAAACGGCGTTGATGATCTGGTCGATCATGTCTGGGTCGCTCATACGTGACACGCCACCCTGTGCACGGATGTCTGCAGGTACGCGCTCAAGCGCCATCACTGCTACTGCACCGGCGTCTTCGGCAATCTTCGCCTGCTCGACGTTGATGACGTCCATGATGACGCCACCCTTCATCATCTCTGCCAAGCCGCGCTTAACAAGAGGGGTTCCGGTGGTTGAAGTAGGAATTGATGAGTTGGTCATGCATAAAGTCTAAACGCTGTTCCAGGCGTTCGCGATATCGTTACGAACTTCTCCTAGCAGCCTTGGCAGAGCCTTGGTCTCTGCAATTATTGGGAAGAAGTTTGCGTCGTGCAGCCATCTTGGAACGATGTGTTGGTGCAAGTGACCTGCGATTCCCGCTCCAGCCAATTCGCCTTGATTCATTCCAATGTTGAAACCCTGGGCCTTAGAAACATGTCTTAGAACGCGCATCGCCTGCTGCGTAATCGAACCGATTTCTGCAATCTCTTCCGGGGTCGCCTGGTCATAGGTTGAGATGTGGCGGTACGGGCAAACCAACATGTGACCCGAGTTGTATGGAAAGAGATTCAGCAAGGCATATGCATGGACGCCTCGATAAACAATCAAAGACTCTTCGTCCGGTTTATTGGTGGCCAGACAAAATGGGCATTCGTGCTCTGGTGGCTGTTGCCCATGCTGAATGTAAACCATGCGGTGTGGGGTCCAAAGGTGCTGAAAGGAGTTCGGGACTCCAGGCAGTTCACTCGAGAACTCCATCCGCGGATCGGACACGACTAAACCTGCACCTTGTCTTCGATTGCCTTCAAAATACGAGCCACGGCCTCATCAACCGGGATGCCGTTCTCTTGGTGACCATCGCGGAAACGGAAGCTGACTGCTCCAGCAGCCTCGTCCTCGCCGCCAGCCAGAAGAATGAACGGAACCTTGGCCATCGTGTGGTTTCTAATCTTCTTCTGCATGCGGTCATCAGAATCGTCGATTGTGACGCGAACGCCGTGCGCCTTTAGGCGATCGGCAATGTCGTGCAGATATCCCGAGAATGCTTCAGCAATCGGGACCCCGACAACCTGAACAGGTGCGAGCCATGGCGGGAAGTGGCCGGCGTAGTGCTCGGTTAAGACGCCAAAGAAGCGTTCGATGGATCCGAACAGCGCGCGGTGAATCATCACCGGACGCTGCTTAGTGCCATCGGGTGCGGTGTATTCCAGGTCGAAACGCTCCGGAAGATTGAAGTCGAGCTGAATGGTCGACATTTGCCAGGTCCGGCCGATCGCGTCGCGAGCCTGCACCGAAATCTTTGGTCCGTAGAACGCAGCGCCTCCCGGGTCAGGAACCAGTTCTAGACCAGATGCAGCGGCAACCTTCTGAAGCGTTGCAGTCGCAGTCTCCCAAATCGCTGGGTCACCAACGAACTTAGGATTGCCCTCTTCCTTGGTAGACAGCTCTAGGTAGAAGTCGTCCAGACCATAATCGCGAAGAAGACCAAGCACGAAGCCCAGCACCTTGGTTAGCTCTTCTTCCATGTTTTCAGGAGTCACGAATAGGTGCGCGTCGTCTTGGGTCATACCTCGAACGCGAGTCAGGCCGTGCAGCACACCCGACTTCTCGTAGCGGTATACCGAGCCGAACTCAAACATGCGAAGCGGAAGGTCGCGGTAGCTGCGTGCCTGTGACTTAAAAATCAAGATGTGGAATGGGCAGTTCATCGGCTTGAGGTAGTAGTTCTGCCCCTGCTTGCGAACAACACCGTTCTCGTCGACTTCCTCATCCATCACCATCGGCGGGAACATTCCGTCGGCATACCAAGCTAGGTGGCCCGACTGTTCAAACAGGTTCGACTTTGTGATGTGTGGCGAATAAACGAATTCGTAGCCAGATTCTTCGTGACGCTTGCGGCTGTAATCCTCCATAACGCGACGCATGATGCCGCCCTTGGGGTGGAAGACTGCGAGGCCTGAACCGATTTCGTCTGGGAAAGAGAATAGATCGAGCTCCGCGCCTAGGCGGCGGTGGTCACGGCGAGCCGCTTCCTCCAAGCGTTCCTGGTGAGCGCGTAGTTCATCCTTGGTTGGCCAAGCGGTTCCGTAAATGCGCTGCAGCTGCTTGTTGTTCTCATTGCCACGCCAGTAAGCGGCAGCAGAACGAGTCAACGCATAGCCGTTTCCGATCATGCGTGTGTTTGGCAGGTGTGGGCCGCGACAAAGGTCCTTCCAGACCACGTTGCCAGTCTGAGGGTCCACGTTGTCGTAGATGGTCAATTCACCAGTGCCGACTTCGGCCGAGCCCTCGCCTACAGCGTCGCTGCCCTTTAGCCCGATCAATTCGATCTTGTATGGTTCGTTAGAAAGCTCGACGGTCGCATCGCCATCGGTGGTAACGCGACGAATGAATCGCTGACCCTGGCGAATGATGCGATCCATCGCCTTTTCTAGTGCCTTGAGGTCTTCTGGCGCGAACGGAGTTTCGACGTCGAAGTCGTAGTAGAAACCGTCGGTGATTGGTGGGCCAATGCCCAGTTTTGCTTCTGGGTTTATGGTTTGGACAGCTTGCGCAAGAACGTGGGCAGCTGAGTGTCGAAGAATGTTCAATCCGTCGGGTGACGAGATGGAGACACCCTCTGAAACATCACCGTTTTGAAGTTTGTGAGCGAGGTCGCGAAGTTCTCCGTTGACGCGCTGCGCGACAATCGTCTTATCGGTGAAAAGACCGAAACCATCTGAACCGGTCTCGAGTTCACGAGCGGCTCCGTCTACGGTTACCTTGATGACTGACACATGCACTCCAATAGCTTGCTGAACTATCCCATCCTAACGATTCAACTAAGGCGCGCCTTGCTAGTAAATCGCTGTTTCGTTGTGTTTGATTGAAGCGTGAAGAATGAAGACAAAGCCATAGC
>JAGNYY010000064.1 GCA_017984715.1 Rhodoluna sp. | reverse complement strand
AGGCCGCGACCCCCTTGAGCGCTCGGCGACTCTTGCACATAGAGCATCCATTCATCCGCCCGACCGTCTCGGTGGAACCACATCGCGTGATCCAAGCTGGCTTGTTTCAAACCCGGATGAGTCCAGGCGATACCGTGTCGACGGTAGGTGCTCTCGAGAATGGAGTAGTCGCTTGCGTAGGCGATTGCAGCACGGTGCAGGCTCGGGTCGTCTGGAAGTTCGCCGATAGCCTTCAACCAGACGGCTTGATGCGCAACCTGCTCACCTTCGACCTTGAAATATATCGGTGAGGTGACATAGCGCATGTCGAAAGGTCTGGCCTTAGCCCAATACTGGGCAACCGGGTGAGAACTCTCGCCGATTAGGTCTGCCGCCGAGGGTAATGAATCAGGGTCTGGAATGTCTGCTGGGAAGACATCCTGGTGATCGAGGCCTGAGTCGCGGGTTTGGAATGATGCAATCATCGAAAAGATTGCCTCGCCACTCTGGAAGGCCTGAACCCGGCGAGTGCTGAAAGAGCGCCCGTCGCGCAAGCGGTCAACCGAGAAAGTAATCGGAAGCTCAATGTCGCCGGCTCGAAGGAAGTAGCCGTGAAGTGAGTGCGCAGGGCGGCCTTCCTCGACCGTGCGTTGAGCGGCAACAAGGCACTGAGCCAGCACCTGTCCGCCAAAAACCCTGCCGTGAGGCATCCACTGCGATGGCCCGGTGAATATGTCTTCGGTAGTTCGTGCCCCACCTGCATCGGTCAAGTTAAGCGCGTTCAGCAGTTCCGTCAAAGGGTCCGCTGGAATAAATGCGTTCACGACTCCGCCTGTTCTGTCGAGCAAGAATGCCCCACACAGGTTAGTTTAGGAGGTGAGATGAACGATACTTTCACCCTTGCAGACGCCGAGACCGTCAACGATCTAAAAGCCTTTCTCCAGCGAGCCAAGAGACTCGACCCAGAAGGCTTGGTTCGTTTGCGTGCCTTCGGGCCGGTCTTGGCCGCCTATGTTGCACCGATTTTCTCCGGAAATTTGATGGATTCTGGCCCGACCATTCTTGGCCTAAGAACTTGCGAACTCAAAGTGACTGCAGAAGTAGATGGCGTTGTGCCTATCGCTGCTGTGCTCGAGCGCCTGGCCAAGGTCATCAACGAGGACTATATCGACCTCACAATTTCGATGCCGGTTGCACAGCGTGCAGTCTGGGCAGGCATTTCGCCACCGCGACAGGGCTGGACGGCGGTAGGCACAATCAACGAGTCTCGACTCACTCAAATTGCGCGTGACGGAATCGCAGAGGTCGCCGGCAGTCTTCCTGAATCGGTCGGTGGACCGATTGCGGCCCGTATTCGTGGCGAAATTTGGGGTCGCGGCATCGACCTTGAAACACGTTTGCCAACCGGGGCGGCATTTGCGGCTGCAGGTTTGGGGTTCTTGACCGAAAACGAAGAGGTCGGGCTCTTTGAGGCCGAAGGCTGGGTTCGACTTAGCAGTGAGCACGGTCACGTGCTCGCCAAGGCTTCGACTAAGTTCTAAGGGCTTTTAGTCCTCGTATGTGTTGAGCATGGCAGTTGCCGCTCGATCTAAATATGCCCAGAGTTCTGCTTCGTGCAGGGGAGCGAGCTCCAAAGACTCGACGGCTGCTCTCATGTGTTTCAACCAACGCTCGCGTGCATCCGGGTTGATCTTGTATGGCATGTGTCTCATGCGAAGCCGCGGGTGGCCACGTTCCTCTTGATAGGTGGTTGGGCCGCCCCAGTATTGCTCGAGGAATAACTGCAAACGCTCGGCCGCTGGACCGAGGTCTTCCTCTGGATACATCGGCTTGAGCACCTCGTCGTTAGCTACACCTTCGTAGAACTTTGCTGCCAAGGCCCTAAAAGTCGCTTTGCCGCCGACAAGTTCATAGAAGTTGCCACCCACTGCTTCGCCACCAAGGCCCTTGATGCGCACCGGTTCGATTTTGGCCGCATCTTCAAAACCGTTGGACACTAGTTTGCTGCCTTGCCCGAAATCTCAATGTGAATCGGAGTGGCAGAGGTTGCCATTGAGATCTGGTTGGTGTCGAGCGCCAACTTGATTCGTGACCTGAGTTCGCGCGCCACTTCATCGGCATGGTTTGGGCCGACCTGCTGCACGAGTCGCAAGACAACCTGCTCGCCAGAGAGCAATTCGATTCCCCAAACTTCTGGTTCGCCCATCAATTGATTGGCGAACGCAACATCGGCTGAAACAGCCTGGGCCGCCTTCAAAATAACTTCGCGAGCCTTGTCTTGAGGTGCTGAGTAGGCGAGGGGGATGTCCAAGACGACTCGAGACCAGCCCTGTGACTGGTTTCCAACCCGAACAACTTCACCGTTGCGCACATACCAAAGCACACCTGAGACGTCACGCACCTGGGTGACGCGAAGGCCAACCGACTCGACAATTCCGGTCGCTTGCCCCAAATCAACGCTGTCGCCAACTCCATACTGGTCTTCGAAAACGATAAACAGACCGCTGATCAGGTCGCGGACCAAGCTTTGCGCACCAAAACCAACCGCAGCGCCAAGGATTCCGGCACCAGCAACCAGGGCACCGACGGCAACACCCAGTTCACTGAGTACCGAACTCAGTGCCACCAAAACCACTGTCCAGGTGAAGAAGTTATTCAGAACAGAGCCAAGGGTCTGAGCACGCTGCACGACTCTGGCGTTCTGAACTAGCCCAGAAGCAACGACGGCCTTGCCGTTCATCCCTGAAATAACTCCACGGATCACGCGCTTCACCGAGAGCAGGAGCAAGCTTCGAACAATCACTGCACCGATGATGATCGCGACAATGCGAATTGGAGTGTGCCAAACAGCCCAAACGGCACTCCACCAGGTAAGAAAACCGTCCATGTTTACCCCTTAGTTGCTCTGAGTCTGGCACTTGAGCGCGCGCTCAAGGTTGTCTAGATTCTCCACCAAGATTCGGTGTAGCGCCGGGATTGCCTTGAACTTAGGATCAGCGATTGCAGACCGGGCTGCTTGCGCGGTTGCCTCATCAGCGAGCTGAATCGGGAACAGGTTCACCAGCAAATACTCGGCAATCTTGAAGGTGTGCAGCTCCCAGATCGCTAAGGCGCTGTCGAAGTACTTCTCCACGTATGGGCGAAGCAGCTCAGTGTCGATCACTCGGTTGAAAGCCATGCTGGCTGCCTGAACGTGAGCGTTCGAAAGCTCCTTGGTCTCGGTGAGCAAGCGCCACGTTGATGCCTTGTTTTCGGCGGTAGGAATTGCTGCACGGGCTCCGGCCGCAGCCTTTTCGCCGTTGGCTGTTCGGTCTTGCTCAACAAGTGCATCGATCTCTGATTGCCCTGCTGCGCCTGCGATTACGAGACCGGTCAGAAGTTCCCACTTCAAGTCGGCATCGATGGTCAGCCCAGCGAGTTGCTCTTCACCCGACAGAATGGCTTTTAGCGCCTCGATCTGCTGTGAAGAGCGCGCAAACAGCGCAAAGAACTTGGTGAACTGCAGCTGGGCGTCGCTGCCAGCCTCTGCGTTGCGGGCCAGCCGAAGCAGGCCGTCTGCAATCTGGCTAAGTGCTGGTTGGCGATCTGCAGCGGTTACATAGAGGTTGCCAGTGGTTACCAACTGGCGAAGCAGAGTCATCATCGTGGTCGATTCGGTCTCTGTCGCGATGTGGGTCAAAACCAAGCGGATGAAGTCTGCCGGGTCTGCCTCTGCGTCTCGTGACGCATCGAGAGCCGCACCCCAAACGATGGTGCGGGCAAGTGGGTCCTCGATTGCACCTAGGTTCTCAAGTGCGGTCGACCACGACTTTTCATCCAAGCGAATCTTTGCATAGGCCAAGTCGCCATCATTCAAGAGAATCAGGTCTGGCTGCTTTAGACCGACAAGTTGCGAAACGTGAGTGCGTTCACCATCTACATCCAACTCGAGTTGACTGGTTCGGGTGAGTTTTCCATTGACTAGGTCATAGAAGCCAATCGCCATTCGGTGTGGGCGAATGGTTGGCTGGCTTGCAATGGCAGACTGCTGAACCACAAAGTGAGTGATGGTTCCGTTAGCCGAGACGCTGAGTTCGGGCTTTAGAGTGTTCACTCCTGCGGTTTCTAGCCATAGCTTTGACCAGCTTTTTAGCTCGCGGCCAGAGGTCTTCTCGAGTTCAGCCAAAAGGTCCTTCAGCTCGGTGTTCTTGAAGGCGTGCTTCTTGAAATACTGCGAGACGCCGGCCAAGAACTT
>JAGNYY010000011.1 GCA_017984715.1 Rhodoluna sp. | reverse complement strand
AGGGGAAACGCCTGGTAACATTCCGAACCCAGAAGCTAAGACCTCCTGCGCCGATGGTACTGCAAGGGTGACCTTGTGGGAGAGTAGGACACCGCCGGACTTAATTTAACAAAATGGCCACCTTTTTAAGGTGGCCATTTTGGTTTAACATGGATATTTGTATGCCTAGGAGAGTCAAATGAGCGAACGAGAGTTCGAAAATCGTCCAAAACGAGCCTTTTCCGGCGAGCGTAGCTCAGGAACTGGAACCGGACGCGGCGGAGTTGACCGCCGTCAGGACGCTCCTAGCGGCCGTGCACGTCGAAATGACGATCCAAATGCTGCTCGTCCAGATTGGCAGCAGCGCGTTGCGCGTCCAGTGGATTATGACAAGCCGAAGAGTCCACTGATTCCTGATGAGATCACGGAAAAGGACCTCGAGCTTGGGCTTCGCGTCCAACTGAAGACGCTTACTCCCGAGAACGCGGAGCGCGTAGCAAGACACCTTGCAATGGTCGGACTTTTAATCGACCAAGATCCTCAACTGGCCCATGAGCACGCACTTGCAGCCGCCAGCCGAGCTGCTCGCATCGCATTCATCCGTGAGACCGTTGGAATCACCGCCTATACCGTCGGTGATTTCGCCGTCGCGCTTCGGGAGTTGCTTACTTTCCGCCGTATTTCCGGCTCAAACGATCAGCTGCCACTGATGGTTGACTGCGAACGTGGCCTCGGCCGCCCTGACCGCGCCCTTGAGCTTGGGCGTTCTGTGGATCGTGCAGACCTGTTGCCTGGAGTGCGAGTGAATCTCGCAATCGCAATGTCTGGTGCACGCCTTGATCGTGGGGAGAATGACCTAGCTTTGGCTGAGTTGCAGATCCCCGAGCTGAACCCAGAGAAAGTTTTCCCGTATTCGGTGCCTCTTTTCTTTGCTTATGCTGACACGCTAGAGATCCTCGGCAAGGATGCCGAATCAAAACGTTGGGCGGCTTTGGCAGAGCGTGCCGACGCAGCTCTAGCGGGCAATCCTGGCCCTGAGGATGAGGTATTCCAGGTCCTGGAAGAATACGAAATTCCTGTGCGCACTGAGCGTAAGGAGTGGGAGCCGCGTGATGATCGTGGCCCGCGTGACGATCGTGGTTCTCGCGATGATCGACCTCGTAACTTTGCACCGCGCAATCCAGAGCGTCCAACGCGACCTTATGGTGAGCGATCGGAGAGACCTGCTCGACCTTATGGGGAGCGGACTGAACGTTCTGATCGCCCTGCGCGCCCAGCAGTTGATAATGATGCCCCGCGTCCACAGCGCGATCGCGCCCCTCGTGAGGGTGCTCGTGACCGCAAGTTCGGTGAAGACCGTGACCGCTAGGGTTTGGTCCGAGTATGACGTTCTCCTCGCCGACCTAGATGGCGTGGTTTACGAGGGCACAGCAGCGATCAGGGATGCGCCGGAGACCATCCGTGCCTTGCAGTTGCAGGGGGTGCCAATTGGATACGTGACTAATAACTCTTCGCGTAAGCCCGAGACCATCGCTGCCCAGTTGGCCGGGTTCGGCGTTGACTGTGAACCCGAGGACATCATTGGTTCGGGTAAGACTGGTGTTGATATTTTGAAGACCATGGTGCCGCTCGGGTCGAAGGTTTTGGTTGTCGGTGGTGAAGGTCTTAGAGCTCGAGTAACCGAGGGTGGCTTTCAGTTGGCAGCTGATTCGGGGGATAAGCCCGACGCCGTGATTCAGGGGTTTGCGCCGGATGTTTCTTGGCGAGACTTGGCCGAGGCAGCTTTTTCGATTCAAAATGGCGCGAAGTGGGTGGCTACCAACCAAGACTGGACTTTGCCGCAAGAAAAGGGGCTAGCTCCGGGAAATGGAACGCTAGTTTCGGCGGTTCACACTGCTGTTGGGCAGCTACCGGTTGTTGCTGGTAAGCCGGAGCCTGCGATTTTTCACACCGCGGTTGAACATTTCGGCGCAAAGAAGGCCTTGTTCATCGGCGATCGAATCGACACGGATATTACCGGTGCAAATCGGGCGAAAATCGACTCGGTTTTGGTCTTGACCGGGGTTAGCACCCGGAAGGAAGTTCTAGGCATCAAGCCTGAGGGGCGCCCAACTTACATCATCGCTTCGATGGCTGAGCTTTTGTCGCCTTACAAGGCGCCTAAAAAGACCAAGCGCGGTTTTGCCTGCGATGGTGCCGAGGTGGAGTTGCTCGATAACAAGGTTGTTGTCAGCTTTGGGGATCCTAGAAGTCTGGGCGCCCTGCGAGCTGCTTGCGCAGTTATTTACGGAAGCGAATTGCCCATCTACGCACTTGAGGTAGAGCCTGCTCTTTACGAATAGGTCGCTAGTCAACTAACGAATAGGCTTTAGGTATGTCAGAAGAACTCGTTTCACAGGTAAAGACCGAGGTTGAGCGCATCTCCGCACTTCCATTAGACCAACAGGTGAACGAGTTCGCAGCGCTTCGCGAAGAGCTTGAGTCGGTTCTAAACGACTCAGATGCGAACCGGTAGAGACTTGCGTATAGATGTTGCACTGGTAGAGCTCGGCTTAGCCAGATCAAGAAATCACGCGTCCACTCTGATCGATGCCGACCGCGTTTTAATTAACGGTCGAGCGGCCCGAAAGTCATCCCAACCGGTTGTTGATGGCGCCGAGATTATTGTTCTTGAGGCGGTTGACTATGTCAGCCGAGCCGGACACAAACTTGCTAAAGCGCTAGACGTTTTTGCCGAAATTGATCCGGTAAACAAGACTGCCTTGGATGTTGGTGCCTCGACTGGTGGTTTCACAGATGTCTTGTTGCGCCGAGGAATTGGCCGCGTGTTTGCCATCGACGTGGGTCACGATCAGATGGCTCTTGAGTTGCTCGACAACCCAAAGGTGATCAGCATGGAAGGCTTCAACGCCCGAGATCTTTCGCTTGAAACGTTGGCCGATGCCAGCGGGGTGTCGGTAGACAAAATCGAAATTGATTTGGTGGTCGGTGACTTGTCATTTATTTCACTAACCCTTGTTCTCGAGCAGATACTTTCTGTCGCACCGAAGGCTGATTACGTTCTTCTCATTAAGCCACAGTTCGAAGTTGGCAAACAGTCGCTTCACGCCTCTGGAATAGTGACTGATCACCGACTTCGAGCCGGGGCAATCAAGCAGGTTGTTGATTGTGCACATGATTTAGGAATTGGTGTTCGAGGACTAACTCGTTCGGAACTGCCTGGGACTCATGGCAACATTGAATATGTCGTGTGGATAAGCCCACTTGAACCGGTTAATCGTTCAAAATGGACAGACAGGATCGAAGCTCTAGCTAAGGAGGGCAAATGAGTGCAGCACGTAAAGTTCTGCTTGTAACTCACACACGCCGTCTGGAAGCTCTATCTGCAGCTCTCGAAACTTGCCAAAAGCTAGTTGCAGCCGGCATCACTCCAGTGATGCTTGCAGCAGATCACTCGGAACTTCTCGCCTATTCGCTAGAGACGAGCGTTTCACTCGGTGCACTTCCAGCCCAAATTGAATTGCTCGAGCGCGAATGTTCTCTTTCGGAACTCGAAGTAGCTATGGTCCTAGGTGGCGACGGAACGATTCTCAAAGCCGCCGAGATAGTTCGAGAAGCCGAAGTTCCTCTAATCGGAATCAACCTCGGTCATGTCGGCTTCCTTGCGGAGAGCGAACGAGACGGGCTATCTGAGGCAGTGGAGCGCGTGGTAGCCAAGGACTACGTGGTCAAAGAGCGCATGACTTTGGATGTGCGTGTTTTTGTGGAAGGAACCGAAGTTTTCCAGACTTGGGCTCTCAACGAGGCCACTGTCGAGAAAAGCGAACGCGAGCGCATGCTCGAGGTTGTTGTAGAAGTTGAAGAGCACCCGCTTTCAAGTTTTGGTTGCGATGGAATTGTGATTGCGACTCCAACCGGCTCGACTGCATACGCCTTTTCTGCAGGAGGACCAGTCGTTTGGCCTTCCGTAGAGGCTCTATTAATGGTTCCTCTAAGTGCTCATGCGCTTTTTGCGCGACCACTTGTAATAAAGCCAGAGGCAATGGTGGCCGTCGAGGTATTGCAGCGCAGCGCCGGGCATGGTGTTCTTTGGTGCGACGGGCGTAGAACCTGGGAGTTGCCTCCCGGAGCGCGAGTTGAAGTTATTAAATCGGAAAAGCCAGTTTTGCTCGCGCGCCTGCGTAACAGCACCTTCACCGATCGACTCGTCAAGAAATTTGCGCTTCCAGTTGCCGGTTGGCGAGGCGCAGACGATGCTCACAAGGCCGAATAGTCGATAAATGATCGAAGAGATTTACATCCGTGATCTTGGAGTGATTCAAGAGGCGCGTCTGCCATTTGGTCCCGGATTGACTGTTATCACTGGCGAGACCGGTGCCGGTAAAACCATGGTGCTTTCGGCCCTGGGGCTGCTTCTTGGTGAGCGTGCCGACACCGCAAGCATTCGCAGGGGCCAGGATCAGGCGTTCGTCGAAGGGCGCTGGTTGATTTCTCAAGATTCGCTGGTGGTTGAGCGTGTTCGCGATGCTGGTTCGGATGTTGAGCAGGGTGAGTTGATCCTCAACCGTTCGGTTTCAAGCGAGGGTCGCAGCCGCGCATCGGTGTCGGGGCGTTCAACTCCGGTAGGTCTGCTAAACGAACTCGGGGAGATGCTAGTTGTGGTGCACGGTCAGTCAGACCAGATTCGATTGAAATCTGCTGTGGCTCAACGTGAAGCACTAGACCAATTCGGCGGAACGGAACTTGCCTCGGCGCTCGGCAAATATCAGGCCACCTACAAAGCCTGGCGTGAACTTACCCAGCAACTTGCCGACCTTAAGGCGTCTTTAGACGAGCGTGAGGCCGAGGCAGAAGAGCTTCGTCAAGCTGTTGTCGAACTCGAAAAATTGGACGCTAAACCTGGCGAAGACCTCGAACTTGCCGAGAAGGCCGAGCGACTAAACAACTTGGAGATTTTGCGCGGTGCTGCAGCCTTGGCTCACGAAGCTCTCTCCTCTGAGGGTTTCAGTGATTCCCCAGATGCGTTGGGTTTGATTGGTCAGGCACGACGCTCACTCGAGCAGGTAGCCAACCACGACCCTGAACTTGGCCGACTTGCCGAGCAGCTAAAGGTGGTTAGCGTTCAGCTGGCCGATTCATCGGGTGAAATCTCGAGCTATTTGGCGTCACTCGACCTTGAAGGCGCTGGTGAAATCAACCTGATTCAGGATCGTCGTGCAGCATTGACCGCAGCCATGCGCAAATACGGGCCCACTTTAGAAGACGTGGTGGCCTACCTGGGTGTTGCTTCTGACCGGCTGCTCGAGTTGGATTCATCCTCAGAAACCATTGACCAGCTCGGTAGCGAATATGAATCTCTCTCTGAATTACTGCGGGTGCAGGCCGATGAGTTGACCACTATTCGGCGAAGCGCAGCATCAAAGTTGGCTGAACTAGTGACTTCCGAACTCAAAGAACTTGCCATGGGGGGCGCAAGCCTAGTGGTTGAGGTTGCATACGCCGACAGCTATGGCAGTCATGGGCAGGATGCAGTCTCAATCCAGCTGAGTTCATACCCTGGTGCAGAACCGCGACCACTTGGCAAGGGCGCGAGCGGGGGAGAGCTTTCGCGAATCATGCTCGCCATCGAAGTTGTCTTGGCAGAGACTCAGCAGGCACCCACGTTTATTTTTGATGAGGTCGATGCGGGAGTTGGCGGCGCGGCCGCCATCGAGGTTGGGCGTCGCCTAGCTATGTTGGCCCAGCGCGCGCAAGTTATAGTCGTTACGCATCTCGCCCAGGTCGCCGCCTACGCCGACGCTCATCTAAGGGTGCTAAAGACAAGTTCGACCGAGTTCACGGCGACCGATGTTGTGGGGCTCGACGCTTTGGCCAGGGTTGAAGAGCTGGCTCGCATGCTTTCAGGGCTCAGCGAGTCGGAATCTGGATTGGCACACGCTGCAGAACTTCGAGAGCGCGCGCTCGCCGAATTCGCATAAATTCTTTCGCGAATATCCATGTCTAGCCATTTCGGCGGGTCTGTAATTGGTAGGCTGTAATTCCATGGCAGAAGCAATGGAATCCGGTAGAACACGTCACATTTTCGTCACCGGAGGTGTTGCATCATCACTCGGTAAGGGCCTAACCGCCTCGAGTCTTGGCAACCTTCTTCGTGCACGCGGCCTCAAGGTCGTGATGCAGAAGCTAGACCCGTATCTAAACGTTGACCCGGGCACTATGAACCCTTTCCAGCACGGTGAAGTCTTCGTAACCGATGATGGCGCTGAGACTGACCTTGACATTGGCCACTACGAACGCTTCCTAGACATCAACCTCGGTCAGTCGGCCAACGTAACCACCGGTCAGATTTATTCAACCGTAATCGCCCGCGAACGTCGCGGAGAGTACCTCGGTGACACCGTTCAGGTAATTCCACACATCACCGATGAGATCAAACGCCGCATGCGTCTTCAGGCTCACGAGACACCTGCACCAGACGTGATTATCACTGAAATCGGTGGCACCGTCGGCGATATCGAATCCCAGCCGTTCCTTGAGGCTGCGCGTCAGGTTCGTCACGAAGTTGGTCGCGACAACGTCTTCTATGTTCACGTTTCGCTAGTTCCATATCTGGCCGCTTCTGGCGAACTAAAGACCAAGCCAACCCAGCACTCGGTGGCAACCTTGCGCTCTATCGGTATTCAGCCCGACGCCGTGGTTTGCCGCAGCGATCGCGAGCTTCCTGAGGGCATCAAGAACAAGATCGCTTTGATGTGTGACATCGACAAGAGCGCCGTTGTTACAGCCGCCGACGCTGCCAGCATCTACGACATCCCTCAGGTGCTCAACCGCCAGGGTCTCGATTCATACATCGTGAAGAAGTTCGGCTTCCCAGAGACTCCGGTTGACTGGTCGCGCTGGCAGGGTGTGCTTGACGCCGTTCACCACCCAAAGCACGAAGTTCGCATTGGTCTGGTTGGTAAGTACATCGATCTGCCTGACGCCTACCTTTCGGTGACCGAAGCGCTTCGCGCTGGTGGTTTCGCAAACATGACCAAGGTTCACATCAAGTGGATCGCGTCAGACTCATGCGAAACCCCTGAAGGTGCTGAGGTTCAGCTCGCTGATGTTGACGCAATTTGTATCCCTGGCGGTTTTGGAGTTCGAGGCATCGAGGGCAAGCTTGGCGCTTTGACCTACGCTCGCGAAAACAAGATTCCTACCCTTGGCCTTTGCCTAGGTCTTCAGTGCATGGTTATCGAGTATGCCCGCAGCAAAGCAGGGCTAGCCGGCGCATCTTCAACCGAGTTTGATCCGGAGGCAAAGTACCCGGTAATTGCAACCATGGCCGAGCAGGTAGACATCCTGGCTTCTGGCGACATGGGTGGAACCATGCGACTTGGTCTCTACGAGGCCAAGCTAAAGCCAGGTTCGATTGTTGCCGAGGTTTACGGCGCGGACTCTATCGAGGAACGCCACCGCCACCGCTATGAGGTAAACAACACCTACCGTGCCCAGATTGCAGAGGCTGGCTTGGTATTCTCGGGAACTTCACCGGATGACCACTTGGTTGAGTTCGTCGAGCTACCTCGCGAGGTTCACCCTTACTACGTGGCGACTCAGGCTCACCCTGAATTCCGTTCGCGCCCTACCAACGCGCACCCATTGTTCCGTGGCCTAGTTGCTGCAGCAATCAAGCGCCAAGAGTCGAACAAGCTTTTTGAGGTAAAGGATGCCTAAAGACAGGCCTGCGCATCTTGCTATCAGCAAGAGCGAGGTTGTCTTTGAAGGCAAAATTTGGGACATCAAGCGCGAGTCGTTTGACTACAACGGCGAGACCCTGGTTCGCGAGTTCGTTGCGCATCCGGGTGCTGTTGCTGTTATTGCCTTGGATGAACACGATCGAGTGTTGTTGATCAATCAGTATCGTCATCCAGTGCGTGAATATCTTTGGGAAATTCCGGCTGGTCTGCTAGATCAACCGGGTGAGTCGAAGGTAGAAGCGGCAAAGCGCGAGTTGCTTGAAGAAACAGGATTCATCGCCGGGTCTTGGTCCGAGCTCATTGAGTTTCACACCACCCCGGGTGGCAACAACGAAACGATTGCCATTTTCTTAGCCCGCGACTTGCGTCACCAGGGGCATGACTTTGAGCTCGAAGGCGAAGAAACTGACATGAAGGTTGAGTGGGTGCCGCTTGCTTCTGCATTAGCAAGCGTTCTTGCCTCTGACATGCGTAGCCCTAGCGCAGCTGTCGGAATCATGGCGGCTGCCCGCACTCTAGGAATTTAGTTCGATGTCGGGTTTCGAAGCTCTAGTCGATGCCTACATTCGCCACCTCACAATCGAACGAGGCGTGGCCAAGAACACCATCGCGGCCTACCGTCGTGACCTGCGCCGCTATCTTGAATTTCTTGACGCTCGGGGAATCGAAACCATTGGTCAAATCACCGAACTTGGAGTGCAAGATTTTGCTCAGCAGTTAGTTTCAATCGGCGGTTTATCGGCAACCTCGGTAGCCAGAGTGCTGGCCGGGGTCAGAGGGCTGCACAAGTACTGGTTGTTGGAGAACCTGACCAACTCGGATCCTGCAGCCTCTGTCAAACCCCCGAAAGCGCCTAGAAGGTTGCCGAAGGCAATAACCGTGGCTCAGGTCGAAAGTTTATTGAATGCGGTTGGAGGAGATGACCCAGTAGCAGTTCGCGACCGAGCCATCCTTGAACTTCTTTATGCAACCGGAGCACGCATCACAGAGATTGTTTCGCTTGATCTCGACGACCTAGTAGATCCGACTTTGCTGCGTGTTCTGGGAAAAGGTTCGAAGGAACGCATTGTGCCAGTTGGTCGTTACGCACAAGCCGCACTCGAGGCCTATTTAATTAGGACCCGACCGCTTTTGGCTGTGAACGGCAAGGGCACTCCAGCGCTCTTCTTGAATCAGCGAGGAGGCCGATTGAGTCGCCAGAGCGCTTGGCAGATAATCCATGATGCTGCCGAAGCAGCCAAGTTGCCCGGAGAGATTTCACCGCACACACTTCGTCACTCGTTTGCAACCCATTTACTCGAGGGCGGTGCAGATGTGAGAGTGGTGCAAGAACTTCTCGGGCACTCATCCGTGGCCACAACGCAGATTTACACACTCGTCACGGTCGATGCGCTTCGTGAGGTCTATGCGACCGCACATCCACGCGCACGGCGGTAGGCTATTAGACAACAGGTTGCATCGTAATTTCGGGAGGAATCATGGCAAAGGCAAAGAAGGTAGCAACGGATTCGCGCTTCGCGAAACCAAAGCCGCTGACCTCACACGGACCGGCGCGCATTATCGCCATGTGTAACCAAAAGGGCGGCGTTGGAAAGACCACCACGAGCATCAACATGTCTGCGGCGCTTGCCGAATATGGCCGCAAGGTTCTTTTGGTCGACTATGACCCACAGGGTGCGCTCTCGGCAGGCCTCGGTGTAAATGCTCACGATGCAGTGACCATTTATGACCTGATGCTTGACCGAAAGATAGACCCACAAACTGCAATTCAGCACACTGCCGTTGCGAACCTGGATGTCATTCCTGCCAACATTGAGCTTTCGGCTGCTGAAATGAAATTGGTCAACGAAATCGCTCGCGAGCAGATTTTGGCTAACATTCTCAAAAAAGTGGCCGATGACTACGACGTCATCGTCATCGACTGTCAGCCATCGCTGGGCTTGTTGACCGTAAACGCTTTGACAGCGGCACACGGAGTCATCATTCCTTTGGCAAGCGAGTTCTTTGCGCTGCGCGGTGTTGCGATTCTCGAGGATATCATTAGCAAGGTTCAAGAGGGGTTGAACCCAGCGCTCCAGCTAGATGGCATCCTGGCGACCATGTATGACCCTCGCACTCTGCACTCGCGCGAGGTGCTAGATCGTTTGCACGAAGCATTCGGCGAGAAGGTATTCCGGAGCGTGATCAACCGCACCGTGAAGTTCCCGGACGCAACCGTTGCTCAAGCGCCAATCACCACTTATGCGCCTGACTCTGACGCTGCCGAGGCTTATCGCACGGTTGCGCGTGAGCTTGTGGATCGTGGCTGCGCCCCATAACCAAGACCTAGCTGAGGCGACCGAAAAAGCGAGCGGATTCGCGGTCAGCCTAGGTAATTTTGAGGGACCATTTGACCTACTGCTTTCGTTGATTTCGAAGCACGAAATGGACATCACTGAGATTTCTCTCAGCAAGGTAACCGATGAGTTCATCTCTTACCTGAAGAGTCTCGATGACGATGAAGAGCTTGATCAGGCCAGTGAATTCCTAGTTATCGCCGCAACACTGCTCGATTTGAAAATCGCGGGTCTGCTGCCCAAGGGTGAGGTTGTTGACGCTGAAGACGTGGCGTTGCTTGAGGCTCGAGACCTACTTTTTGCTCGATTGCTGCAATACAGAGCTTTCAAAGAGATTTCCAGCTGGTTCTCGACCGCGCTTCAAATTGAAAGTAATCGCGTTGCACGTGAAGTTCAGATGGAAGAACGCTTCCGCAAGCAGAAGCCGGAGCTGGTTTGGAACCTGAGTCTCGCCGAGTTCTACCAGCTATCACAAGAGGTTCTGACTCCACGCGAGATTCCATCGGTTGGATTGACCCACCTTCACGCGCCTCGAGTCTCAATTCGTGAGCAGGCATCAGAAGTCATCTCGATGCTGCGCAAGGCAACTCACCTGAGTTTTCGCGACCTAATCGGGTCGGTGAAGGACCGCGGTGTTGTGGTTGCGCGCTTCTTGGCTGTGCTCGAACTTTATCGCCTCTCGGCCATCAGCTTCGAACAGGTTTCACCGCTTGGTGACCTGCAGCTAACCTGGCGCGCTGAAAACTTTGATGATGAACAACTAGCCACACTTGGAGCGGATTATGACTCTTGACACCAATACCAGGGGAGCGCTCGAGGCGATCCTGATGATTACGGATGCTCCGGTTTCCCTCGTAGCCTTGGCCACGGCACTCGAATGCCCGGTCAAAGAGGTTCGAGACTCAGTGCTCGCGCTCAAAGCCGAATACGACGGTGAAGACGGCACCGCGCCGCGAGGGTTTGAGCTCCGCGAAGTTGGCGGCGGATGGAGAATTTTTGTCCGTCAAGAATTCGACTGGGCGGTTCGCATGTTCATTTCGAATGAGAACCCAACCAAACTGAGTCAGGCGGCTCTTGAGACCCTCGCGGTCATCGCCTATAAGCAACCAATTTCACGAGGTCAGATTGCCTCAATCCGTGCAGTAAATGTTGATTCGGTTGTGCGCACTTTGCTCAGCCGCGGTCTAATCACGGAGCTATACACCGATTCAGAAACCGGTGCCATCAATTACGGAACGAGTGAGCTCTTGCTAGAACTTCTCGGCATCAATTCTTTGGATGAGATGCCACTAATCAGCCCATACCTGCCAGACGCGAACAGCACCTTCGATGTCGAACTCTAAAGACGAGAACGCCTCAGGCGTAAGACTGCAAAAGGTAATGGCGGCCGCCGGCGTGGCTTCACGTCGCGTCTGCGAAGATTTCATCACCCAGGGTCGAGTCAAAGTCAACGGCAAAGTTGTGACCGAACTTGGCACTCGAATTGACCCGGATGTCGACAAGGTCACAGTTGGCGGCACTCCAATTCAACTGGACTCATCACGCGTCTACTTGGCGCTAAACAAGCCATATGGCGTGGTTAGTTCGATGGCTGATGAGAACGGCCGCGGCGACCTTAGTCAGTTCGTGGTTGGTTATGACCGTGTTTTCAACGTGGGGCGCTTGGACGCCGAGACCACAGGTTTGATCATCATGACTAATGATGGGGAACTTGCTCACAAACTTGCCCACCCTAAGTTCGGTGTAACCAAGACCTATGTCGCCCGTGTTGAGGGCATAGTCACCCCAGCGACGATTCACAAACTCCTCAGTGGGTTTGAGTTGGAAGACGGTGCGATCAAGGCTGACAAGGCTCACATCGTTGATGTTTCGGGCAACGAGAGTCTGGTTGAAGTTGTCTTGCACTCGGGTCGCAACCGAATTGTTCGCCGAATGTTTGAATTCGTCGGCCACCCGGTGCTCGGCCTGGTTCGTCGTCAGTTTGGCCCGATTCAGCTCGGCCCTCTAAAAGAGGGTCGCATCCGTGAACTCAGTAAAATAGAGGTCGGCGCGCTACTCAAGGCCGCTGAAGGCGGAGTGGAGAGAACTCCTCGCCCGCGAGTCAAGCCAGGTAAGGCGGCTCCGGCAAAGAACAGCAAGAGGCGGTAAATATGGCAATCAGAGCGATCAGAGGCGCTATCCAACTGGATATCGACGAACGCGAACACCTGCTGAAGTCAACCGCCGAACTGTTGACCAAGATGTTGCACGCCAACGACATCGCGAATGGTCAGCTCATCAATATCTTCTTCACCGCGACTCCTGACCTGGTCAGCGAGTTTCCTGCGGTTGCAGCTCGTGAACTCGGCCTGGGTGACGTGCCACTTATGTGCTTTGTTGAAATGGATGTTGCCAAGGCGCTACCTCGCGTTATTCGCATCATGATTCAGGCCGACCTAGACGTTGCTCGCGCTGAAGTTCAGCACGTTTACTTGCGTGGTGCGACCGCGCTTCGTCAGGACATCGCCCAGTGACTCAAGCAGCCGCTGCACGAACTCTAGGCCCAGTCCGCATCGTCGGAGCGGGTCTACTTGGCACGAGCATCGGCCTTGGCTTGAGCAAACTTGGCGTTCAGGTTCTCCTTGAAGACGCCTCTCCTGCCAACCTGAAGCTTGCCATTGATTACGGGGCCGGAGTTCGGGCCAGCGCAGGCGACGCACCAGCACTGATCGTTGTTTGTGTGCCGCCAGATGTCACCGCATCGGTGGTTGCTCGAGAACTTGCCGCCTTTCCAAACGCAGTCGTCACCGACGTGGCCAGCGTTAAAGCGCAGGTTCTAGGCGAACTCGAAGCTGACGTCGCCGACCTCAAGCGCTACGTTGGATCTCACCCGATGGCCGGTCGCGAACGCGGGGGAGCCATCTCGGGTAGAGCAGATCTTTTTGTTGGCCGCCCTTGGGTTATTTCGGCAAATGCCGAAAGCACTTCGACAGCAGTGGCTGCCATCGAGGATTTGGCTATTGATTTGGGCTCGGCACCGCTCAAGGTTTCTGCCGATGAACACGACCGCGCGGTCGCGCTGGTCTCACACGTTCCGCAACTGGTTGCAAGTTTGCTAGCCGCGCGTCTTGTCGATGCTGAGAGCGCGGATGTTTCCCTTGCCGGCCAGGGGCTGCGAGATACCACCCGCATTGCAGCGAGCGATCCGAAGCTGTGGATTCAGATCCTTGCCGCTAACGCGGTTGAAGTAGCTCCAGTTTTAAAGGCCTTTGAGAACGACCTTCACGCCGTAGTAGAGGCTCTAGAAGACATCGATGGTGCTGGCTCTCTTGCCAAGGTCAGCCGAGCACTCGAGGCTGGAAACCTCGGCGTCGAGCGTATCCCTGGTAAGCACGGAACCAAGCAAGCCGCCTATGCGCAGGTGGTCGTAATGATTGCCGACAAGCCAGGTGAGCTTGGGCGCCTATTCAACGAGGTTGGCGAAATCGGCGTCAACATCGAAGAGTTGAAGCTAGAACACTCGCCGAGTGCGCCGGTTGGTCTTGTTGAACTCTATGTTTTGCCGTCGGTTGAGCAGAAACTCATCGCCGACCTTGAAAACCGCGGATGGAAGATTGCCGGATGAGCCAGTTTTTAGTTGCTATTGATGGCCCAGCTGGTTCAGGTAAATCAAGCGTGTCTAAGCAGGTTGCCAGAGAACTAGGTTTTGGTTATCTGGACACTGGCGCGGCTTACCGAGCTCTGGCATGGGCAGTTCAACACTTGCCAGATTTTGACCTTGAACAGCTGGCCTCGAAAGATCTTGTGGCTGAGTTCGATTACCAGATTTCGCTCAACCCTGATGATTACTGGGTTCGGGTGGGAGACAACGACCTAACTGCCGCGATTCGCACTAGCGCTGTCGCTGAATCCGTATCCGCCGTGGCCCGCATCCCAGAGGTTAGAACCTTCATGAAAACCCTTACCCGGAGCTTGGTCGCCGAATCAAACTTGCCGGGTGTTGTTGTCGAAGGGCGTGACATCACGACGGTGGTTGCACCAGATGCAGAAATAAAAATTCTCCTAACCGCGAGCGAAGAGGTTAGACTTAAGAGACGCTCAGCGGAACTTTCCGAAGCAACTGCTGCAAGCGTCAAGCGTCAGGTTTCAGAACGTGACGCCAGCGACTCAAAGGTCGTTGACTTTATGACTCCCGCACCGGGTGTCCAACTCGTGGATTCTTCTGATCTCAACTTTGAACAGACAGTTAGCGCTGTCGTTTCTTTGATTG
>JAGNYY010000063.1 GCA_017984715.1 Rhodoluna sp. | reverse complement strand
CCTGTCGAAGATGGGGCAGACGGTTATACGCGACGACGCTTTGGAGGGCGGCAGCCGTTGTGAGCCTGAGGAGTTACGTCTGAGATTGAACCAACCTCTAGACCTGCTGCCTGAAGCGAACGGATTGCAGTCTCGCGACCTGAACCAGGACCCTTGACGAAAACGTCAACCTTCTTTAGGCCGTGCTCCTGTGCCTTGCGAGCTGCAGACTCTGCTGCTAGCTGTGCGGCGAATGGGGTTGACTTACGTGAACCCTTGAAGCCGACGTCGCCTGATGATGACCATGAGATAACCGCGCCAGTAGCGTCGGTGATCGAAACGATGGTGTTGTTGAAGGTCGACTTGATGTGAGCCTGACCAACGGTGATGTTCTTGACTACCTTGCGGCGTGGCTTGCGGGCGGCTGATGCCTTTGCCTTTGGTGCTGCCATGATTTCTCCTAAATTCTTTGGGGGTTGAGATGCGCTCGCTAGTTACTAGCGGGTCGCCTTCTTCTTGCCGGCTACGGTGCGCTTTGGACCCTTGCGAGTACGAGCGTTGGTCTTGGTGCGCTGGCCACGAACTGGGAGGCCCTTGCGGTGGCGAAGACCCTCGTATGAGCCGATCTCAACCTTGCGGCGAATGTCAGCGGCAACGTCACGGCGGAGGTCACCCTCAACCTTGAAGGTTCCTTCGATGAAGTCACGGATAGCGACGAGCTGGTCGTCGGTTAGGTCCTTCACGCGGATGTTCTTGTCTACCTTGGTCTCAGACAGGATCTGTACTGAGCGGGTACGGCCAATGCCGTAGATGTAGGTTAGTGCGATTTCGACGCGCTTCGCGTCTGGAATATCGGCTCCGGCAACACGTGCCATGGGAGTTCTCCTTGTTTTATTGAAGGTCTGAAACAACGCTTCCGAATCTCTCGATTGGGCCCCGGCCTTCTCCGGGGGTTACAGCCTTTGATCGTGGATCTCTGGCCGTTGCGATGCTTTTTTGTTTTTAGTTTGAAGCTGGTCTTGTGTTACTTATCTGCGTGCTACATGCTGCCCTGTCGAAGACGGGGCAATATGTTAGCCCTGGCGCTGCTTGTGGCGTGGGTTGTCGCAGATAACCATGACGCGACCGTGGCGACGGATGACCTTGCACTTGTCGCAAATCTTCTTGACGCTTGGGTTTACCTTCATGTCTCTTACTTCTGTTTGGGGTTATTACTAACCGTTTTTCAAACTATCCAGGCCTTTTGACCCGAATAGAAAGTCTCTATTTGTAGCGGTAGATGATGCGGCCACGAGTCAGGTCGTATGTGCTCAGCTCTACGATTACGCGGTCCTCTGGGAGGATGCGAATGTAGTGCTGACGCATTTTTCCTGAAATGTGGGCAAGAACCTTGTGACCGTTAGTCAACTCCACGCGGAACATTGCGTTTGGTAGAGCTTCGACGACCGAACCTTCGATCTCGATGACACCGTCTTTACTGGCCATAACTCACTTATCTACTTCTACGATTTCGGCATAACAAACGCACGCGTGAAACCCTCGTCTTGCGAAAAGGGGATGCGTGTAGAAACACCGAGTTCTAATCCTACGGGAATCCGAGGGAGAGTGCTAATTAAACTTTTAGCTCAAAGGCACAGGTTTTACGCCGAGAGGCGCAAGTTTGGCTGCTCCCCCGTCTTCGGCGGTCAAAACCCAGATGCCTTTTTCGTGAACTGCGATGCTGTGCTCCCAGTGCGAAGCGTCAGAGGCATCCTTGGTCGAAACCGTCCAGCCATCCTTGAGGATCTTGGTTCGGTGGCTACCAGAGACAATCATCGGCTCGATAGCTACGCAAAGGCCCGGTTGGACCTTGAAACCCTTTTCGCGAACGGCAAAGTTATAGACAGCAGGGTCTTCGTGCATCGATCGGCCAATTCCGTGGCCAACATACTCTTCGAGAATTCCATACTTGCCCTGCGAGTAGACGTACTCCTCGATGGCCATGCCGACCTCGTTGAGGTACTCGGCCTTGGCAAGAGCTGCGATGCCGACCCAGAGCGACTGCTCGGTGACATCGCTAAGTGTTTGACGTGCCCGAACGACATCTGAATCAACCTGGGTGCCATCTTCGTTTGGAACGATGACGGTAATTGCCGAGTCTCCGTTCCATTCACCAATTTCTGCACCGCAGTCGACAGAGATGATGTCGCCGGCCTTCAGAATTCGATTTGACGAAGGAATGCCGTGAACAACCTCATCATTGATTGAGGCACAGATGGTGTGGCTGTAGCCGGCGACCAACTTGAAGTTTGAGTGGCCACCCTTAGCAATGATGGTTGCCTCGGCAATTGCGTCGAGTTCGAGAGTCGAGATGCCTGGGCGAATCGCCTTGCGAACCTCGCGAAGAGCTGCCGCGGTTGCCAACCCGGCATCGCGCATAAGAATGATTTGTTCGTTGGTCTTTAACTCAACGCTGTGGCGTGACATTAGTTCTTTGGCGAGAAACCGCGAGCTGCAAGTGCCTCGAGGATGCGGCCAGTAACTTCTGCCACTTCGCCAAGACCGTCGATCATCACGACTAGATCGCGAGCTGCATATGTGTCGGTTAGCGGAGCGGTTTGCTCTTCATAAACTTCGAGGCGACGACGAATAACGTCTTCGGTGTCATCTGCTCGACCCTGCTCAACCGCGCGGTTTAGCAAGCGGCGAACAACTTCATCGGTGTCGGCGGTTAGCTGAACCACTACGTCTAGCTTGTTGCCCTGCTGGCCAAGGATGTCGTCGAGTTCGACAACCTGGTCGGCGGTGCGAGGGTAGCCATCGAGTAGAAAGCCATCGATTGCGTCAGCCTGTGACAGACGATCGCGAACTAGGTCATTGGTGAGGCTGTCTGGAACATACTCGCCGCGATCCATGAACGCCTTAGCCTGCTTGCCCAACTCGGTTTCATTCTTCACGTTGTGACGGAAGATGTCTCCGGTTGAGATAGCTGGAATCTGAAACGCTTCGGCCAACTTCTCGGCCTGGGTTCCCTTGCCCGCGCCAGGAGCGCCGATCAAGAGGAGGCGGATCACTTCAGTAGACCTTCGTAGTTGCGCTGCTGCATCTGAGCGTTGATCTGCTTGACGGTCTCAAGACCAACACCAACGATGATGAGGATCGAGGTTCCACCGAACGGGAAGTTCTGGTTCGCACCGATTAGCGAGAACGCAACCAATGGAATCAAAGCGATCAGACCTAGGTAGATAGCGCCTGGGAAGGTGATTCGGCTCAGGACATACTCGAGGAATTCGGTGGTCGGGCGACCGGCACGAATACCAGGGATGAAGCCACCGTACTGCTTCATGTTGTCGCTGACCTCTTCAGGGTTGAAGGTGATCGCTACATAGAAGTAGGTGAAGCCGAGAATCAATAGGAAGTAGAGCGCCATGTAAAGCGGGTGGTCACCCTTGGTTAGGTAGGTCGAGACCCAAGTAACCCATGGAGCAACCTGACCCTGTGCGTCTGGCTGGTTGAACTGTGCAATCAGCGCAGGCAAGTAAAGAAGTGATGACGCGAAGATAACTGGAACCACACCGGCCATGTTTACCTTGATTGGAATGTAGGTGCTCTGGCCGCCATAGGTGCGCTTGCCAACCATACGCTTTGCGTATTGAACTGGGATGCGACGCTGTGACTGCTCGACCAAGATAACTAGGCCAACGACTACGACACCGATTAGAAGAACCAGGATCAAGGTCTCGATGCTCTTCTGCTCAGCGATGCCCAAAAGCGAAGCTGGGAAGGTTGATGCGATCGAGGTGAAGATAAGTAGCGACATGCCGTTTCCGACGCCGCGCTCGGTGATTAGCTCACCCATCCACATGATCAGACCGGTTCCGGCAGTCATGGTGATAACCATTAGGCCGACGCCGATAGCAGATGAGTCGGTAAGGATTGGAAGAACACAGTCAGCGCCGAATAGTGCACCCTGGCGGGCAACAGCAATCAGAGTGGTCGACTGTAGAAGACCGAGAGCGATGGTTAGGTAGCGGGTGTACTGAGTCAGGGTCGCCTGACCAGACGCACCTTCCTTGTGCAGTGCCTCGAAGCGAGGGATAACTACACGAAGCAGCTGGGTGATGATCGATGCCGTGATGTACGGCATGATTCCCAGCGCGAAGATGGAGAGTTGAAGCAAAGCGCCACCAGAGAACAGGTTTACGAGTTCGTAAAGACCTGAGGTGTTCTGGGTCTGTGCAAGACACTTTTGAACGTTGCCATAGTTGA
>JAGNYY010000062.1 GCA_017984715.1 Rhodoluna sp. | reverse complement strand
CGCGAGCGAGTGGGCCGGTTAGCGAACCCCAGAGCAAAAACGCCGTGAAGAAAATTGGCGGCAGCATGGTGCCCTGCCAAGTGATTGGGTAGACCGCTGGGTCATAGGCTGCGGTGCTCAAACCGAGTGAGATTGCGCCATAGGTGAGAACCGCGCCGAGCCATCCTGGCCACAATTCTGGGGCGGCAGACATGCGGCGACCTAGACGGAAACTCAGGTATGCCAGCAGGGCCGAATAGCCGAGGGGAAGCATGGTGACGGTGAAGCCCGGCACTTTTGGGCTGCCAAGCGCGCCCGGGGCAACCACTAGGTCTGCGCCCTGAGAAAGCATCCACACGTCGGCAGATGCGCGGAAAGCAACGAACCAATCGACGGTTGGGTCGTTTTCGACCAGCCAAATCACCGTCATCGGAGCGAGCAAAATGCCCACCCCGATGGCGGCAACCATGACAGCCTCAAAGGCTGCCATTAGAAATGTTTGACGGCGATTCAAAACGAGGTTCTCCCCCAAAAACCCGGTTTAGAGGCTCTTGTAAACCTCACGCATTAGGGCGGCAGTCTCGCTAGGAGTCTTGCCAACCTTCACACCAGCAGCTTCGAATGCTTCCTTCTTGGCCTGAGCTGTGCCTGCTGAGCCAGAAACGATTGCACCCGCGTGACCCATGGTTTTGCCCTCTGGAGCGGTGAAGCCCGCAACATAAGCAACAACTGGCTTGGTTACGTTTGCCTTGATGTAAGCAGCGGCCTTCTCTTCAGAGTCGCCACCGATCTCACCAATTAGAACGATTGCCTTGGTCAGTGGGTCAGCCTCGAATGCAGCCAGTGCATCGATGTGAGTGGTGCCGATGACAGGGTCGCCACCGATACCGATAGCGGTTGACATGCCGATGTCACGAAGCTCGAACATCATCTGGTAGGTCAGGGTTCCTGACTTTGAAACCAGGCCGATTGGGCCCTCGCCACAGATGTCCGACGGGGTGATTCCGGCGTTCGATTTTCCTGGGCTGATGATGCCAGGGCAGTTAGGGCCGATGAGGCGAGTCTTTAGACCCTTCTCAACGTTGTATGCCCAAGCGACTGCTGAGTCGTGAACCGGGATGCCTTCGGTGATTGCAACGGCCAATGGAATCTCGGCGTCGATAGCCTCGATCATCGCGGCCTTTGCAAAGGCAGGTGGAACGAAGATAACTGAAACGTTTGCGCCGGTTGCTGCCATTGCTTCGGCAACGGTGCCGAACACAGGAAGCTCCTTGCCCTCAACGTCAACAACTTCGCCAGCCTTGCGTGGGTTCACGCCACCAACGATGTTTGAGCCGCCAAGAAGCATGCGGCGAGTGTGCTTCATGCCCTCTGCACCGGTCATACCCTGAACGATGATTCGAGAGTTCTCGTCTAGAAAAATAGCCATTTCTTATTCCTTCTCTCGGGCTTAGCGGTTAGCTAGCTCGGCTGCCTTGTCAGCAGCTTCATCCATGGTGTCGACAACGGTGACTAGCGGGTGAGCAGCCTGCTCAAGGATGTAACGTCCCTCAAGAACGTTGTTTCCGTCTAGACGAACAACCAAAGGCTTGGTTGCTGAGTCGCCGAGGGTCTTCAGCGCTCCGACGATGCCGTTTGCAACGGCGTCACAGGCGGTGATTCCACCGAATACGTTTACGAATACGCTCTTGACCTGTGGGTCGTTCAAGATGACGTCAAGGCCAGCAGCCATGACCTCAGCTGAAGCGCCACCACCGATGTCCAGGAAGTTCGCTGGCTTAACGCCACCGTGCTTCTCGCCTGCATAGGCAACAACGTCAAGGGTCGACATAACTAGACCGGCACCGTTACCGATGATTCCGACCTCGCCGTCGAGCTTCACATAGTTGAGGTCCATGGCCTTCGCCTTGGCCTCAAGCGGGTCAAGCTCGTCGCGCTCCATGGTCTCGCGCTCGTGACGGAATTCTGCGTTGTCGTCTAGCGAAACCTTGCCATCTAGGGCGATGATTTCGCCGTCGTTGGTTAGAACCAGTGGGTTGACCTCGACGAGAGTCGCGTCTTCCTTTACGAACACGTCGTATAGCTTCACGAATACAGGAGCAACCTTGGCAGCGGTCTCGTCGTCGAAACCACCCTGCTTGGCGATGCTCAATGCTTCGGCTAGGTCGATGCCCTTGGTTGCTGAAACAGGAACCTTGGCAAGTGCCTCTGGGCGCTCTTCGGCTAGCTGCTCGATCTCCATGCCACCCTCAACGCTGCAAAGCGAAAGGAAGGTGCGGTTTGATCGGTCAAGCAGAACTGAGAAGTAGAACTCCTTGGCGATTGATGCACCCTGTGCAACCATCACGCGCTTAACGATGTGGTCCTTGATGTTTAGGCCGAAAATCTTCTCTGAAAGCTCCTTCGCTTCCGCTGGAGACTTCGCAACCTTTACACCGCCAGCCTTGCCGCGGCCGCCGGCCTTAACCTGGGCCTTTACGACAACAACTCCGCCAATCTTGGCAGCTGCTGCTTCAACTTCTTCAGGGGTGTCTGCGATGAGACCCTGTAGTACTGGAACTCCATGCGCTTCGAACATGTCGCGCGCTTGGTACTCAAATAAATCCACTGTGATTTCCGTTCATATTGGAATGGGCAACCCTCTAAGTTTACGCCCACGCCACAACCCAAACCGCCTAGAAACGTGGCGAAATCGAGGCTTTTTCTTAGTCTTCGAGAACGGTGATCGGCGCGACCTTCACCAAGAGCTTTTTGACACCGATGCTGCCGAAGTGAATCTCTGCGGTCTGACGGTTTCCTTCGCCAGCAACCGTGACAACCTTGCCCCTACCGAAGTCTGAGTGCATCACAAACTGGCCAACCGAAAGCTGCAGGCCCTCGTTGTTGCGCACGGATGAAATGGCACCCTTCCACTCCGTTTTCGGCTTAGTCGATGCGGTGCCGCCATAGCCCGAGCCCGAGCTGCCATAGTCGGAGCTGCCGTAGTCGGATGATGACTTGCCGTAACCCTGGTCGTCGGCAATCGACGAACGATAGCGAGAGCTTGCCATGGCTCGAGTTGCACCAGATTCACGCCATTCGATCAACGTGCTCGGAATCTCGCTCAAGAAGCGGCTCGGAGTTGAAGCATCCGATTCGCCATAGGTGGTGCGGGTCATAGCCAGGCTCAGGTGCAGCTTCTGACGAGCACGAGTGATGCCCACATAGAACAAGCGGCGCTCTTCGTTCAGACCACCAGGGGTAATGAAAGACATTCGGTGCGGCAAAAGCGATTCTTCGAGACCGGTGAGGAAAACCGCGTCATACTCAAGCCCCTTTGCGGTGTGCAGAGTCATGAGTGACACGGTTCCAGACTCGTCGTCGATTTCATCGGCGGCGGCAACAAGTGCAACTTCGTTCAAGAAATCAGGCAGGCGGCCCTCTGGGTTGTTGCGCTGGAATTCTCGAGCCACAGACACGAGTTCCTCGAGGTTCTCGACGCGGGCTTCGTCTTGTGGGTCGCGGCTGGCGCGCAGACTCTCGATCAGACCGGTGCGTTCAAGCACAGCTCGAAGCACCACATCAACCGATTCTGCACGTGCCATGACCTCTAGCTCAATCAGCAGGTCGCTCAACTGGGTGATTGCGCCGGTGATCTTCGGCCCAAAGCCTAAGTCTCCGACGTGAGCCAAAACCTGGCGCATCGAAAGCTGGTTGCGCTCGGCATAGTTAGCCAACTGCGTCTCGGACGCATCGCCAATGCCTCGCTTTGGCACGTTCAAAATGCGACGAGTTGCCAGATCGTCAAGCTCGTTGTTGATGGCAACTAGGTAGCCGAAGGCATCCTTGATTTCAGCGCGCTCATAGAACTTGGTGCCGCCGACAACGCGGTAAGGCAGTGCGGCACGGATGAAAATTTCTTCCAGAGCACGGGTCTGAGAGTTAGTGCGATACATCACGGCGATGTCGCGATAATTCATGCCCTCGTTGTGCAACTTGTTGATTTCATCGGCGATGAACTGGGCCTCGTCGTGGGCCGAGTAACCGGTGAAGCCGACGATTGAATCGCCGTTGCCCGAGTCTGTCCAGAGGTTCTTATTTGGACGATCGAAGTTGTTAGAGATGACGGCGTTGGCGGCCGAAAGGATGTTCTGAGTCGAGCGATAGTTCTGCTCGAGCAGGATGGTCTTCGCGCCGGTGAAGTCTTTTTCGAACTCGCTGATGTTGCGGATATCTGCGCCACGGAAGGCATAAATCGACTGGTCTGAGTCACCAACCACGGTTAGCGAAGCCGTCTGAGCGAGCTCACGAACCAAGGCATATTGCGCGTGGTT
>JAGNYY010000061.1 GCA_017984715.1 Rhodoluna sp. | reverse complement strand
ATGGTTGCGATTAGCGTTTTGAACCCCCAGGCCCATGTTGAGGTGTTGGCCCGCAACCCGAAATCTCGCAAGGAACTAATTATTCTCGGGAAAAAGCTCGGCCTGAAGGTTCGTCGCGCTGGCGGATTGCGAGCAGCCAGCCGTGTCTCGAACCTTACGATTTCGACCCTTCCAGCCGGTTCGCTCGATAAGCAGTCAGCAAGATTAGCGAAGGCCTTCTTCTGGAAACCCAAGGGCGCACTGCTTGACGTGGCATACAACCCTTGGCCATCGGGTCTGGCCCAAGCCTGGGCTTCAAAAGACAAACGAACCATCAGTGGGCTCGAGATGCTTATTTGGCAGGCAGTCGCACAAATTCGTATTTTTACGACTGGATCACCTGATCGTGAACTTCCTAACGAAGTGGCTGTCGTTTCAGCCATGCAGATCGCCGTCGAAAACGAGCAATAGCGCCGAACTGCCCGGTTCGACGACCTCGGTGTGGCACAATTGAGAAATGCTACGTTGGATCACCGCAGGGGAGTCGCACGGCCCCGAATTAGTCGCCGTTCTTGAGGGTTTGCCCGCAGGAATTCCAGTCACGACCTCAGATGTGCAGGCTGCACTCGCTCGTCGCCGACTAGGTTATGGCCGCGGTGCCCGCATGAAGTTCGAACAGGACGAAGTGTCTCTCAGCGGTGGCGTGCGTCACGGCCTAACCATGGGCGGCCCAGTTGCAATCACTGTTGGCAACACAGAGTGGCCTAAGTGGCAAGACGTTATGTCTGCCGACCCAGTGCCCGCAGAGAAACTCACCGGAGCCCGTGCAGAAGCGCTAACCCGCCCGCGTCCTGGACACGCTGATTTCACCGGCATGCAGAAGTATGGATTCCTAGATTCACGTCCGGTTCTAGAACGCGCAAGTGCGCGTGAGACTGCTGCACGCGTAGCTCTCGGCGCTGTTGCATCCTCCTTCCTAAATGAACTTGGCATCGAACTCGTTACTCACACCGTTGGAATAGGCCCGGTCATGGCGCCCCTTGGCTCAGCGATTCCGGCACCGTCTGATGTGGCCATGCTTGATGAAGACCCAATGCGTTGCTTCGACAAGAGCGTCTCAGCAGCAATGGTTGCCGAAGTTGATGAGTGCCACAAGGATGGCGACACTCTTGGTGGTGTAGTGGAGACTTTGGTTTACGGGCTTCCACCTGGCCTCGGCACTTTCGTTCACTGGGATCGCCGTTTGGATTCACAGCTTGCGGCTGCACTTATGGGCATCCAAGCTATCAAGGGTGTCGAGGTTGGCGACGGTTTTGAAACTGCACGCCGACGCGGTTCGGTGGCCCACGATGAACTTGAGCGTGACGGAGACGGCATCGTTCGTCGACTGTCTGGCCGCGCCGGTGGCGTCGAGGGCGGCATGAGCAACGGTGATGTGCTTCGCGTTCGCGCAGCAATGAAGCCTATTTCAACCATCCCTAAAGCGCTTGCCACGGTAGACGTTGCAACCGGGGAGGCTGCGAAGGCCCACCACCAACGCTCCGATGTATGCGCGGTTCCCGCTGCCGGCGTTGTTGCTGAAGCCATGGTGGCTTTGGTGATCGCGAACTCCGTTCTAGAGAAGTTCGGTGGCGATTCAGTCGCTGAAACCAAGCGCAACCTGTTGAGCTACCTCGAGAACATCCCGGCAGTTCTGACCTCATTCGACGCACCAGCCTAAACACGTGTCAAAGTCGAGCGACGTCATAGTTTTGATCGGCCCAATGGGCGTTGGTAAAACTACGATTGGCCGCAAACTTGCCAAGGCTCTGAAGACAGAGTTCATTGACACCGACAACTTGATCACTGACGAAAACGGACCCATACCAGCAATTTTTGAGGAACGCGGCGAGCAAGAATTTCGACGTCTCGAAGAAAAGGCGATGGAAAAAGCAATTCAAGGGCCAGCTGTTGTTGCGACCGGAGGCGGTGCGGTGCTGAGCACTTTGACCCGCAAACGACTCAAGGATGTAACGGTTGTCTATCTATCAACCGACGGCAAACACATCGCTTCGCGTCTAAAAAATGGGAATCGACCGCTGATCCAAAATGGCGTCGAGGATTGGCGCAGAATCTATGCAGAGCGCAAGCCGCTTTATTTAGAGGCAGCCGATTTTGAGGTCAACACCAGCGGCCAGCCAATCAATGCAAGCATTCAAGAGATATTGAAGAAATTAGGCAAATAATGTCCAACATCAAGGTAGTCAAGGTTTCGGGCGTTGACCCATACGAGATCAAAATCGGTCGCGCGCTTCTAGGAGAGGTCGGCAAAGCCCTGGGCGCTTCGGTGAAAAAGGTTTTGGTGATTCACCCGGTTGGGCTAGCGGCTTCAGCCGAACTACTAAAAGCGACCCTCGACGAGCAGGGCTACGAGGCTATTCTGGCCGGCGTTCCTGACAGCGAAGATGCCAAGCGTGTTGAGGTAGCGGCCTTTTGCTGGGGCGTGCTTGGCCAGGCCGACTTCACCCGCACCGACGCCGTAATCGGTTTTGGAGGAGGCTCCACCACCGACCTGGCTGGTTTCGTCGCTGCAACATGGTTGCGCGGAGTCAAGCTGATTCAGGTTCCGACAACACTCCTGGCCATGGTCGACGCGGCCATCGGTGGCAAAACCGGCATCAACACAGCAGAGGGCAAAAACCTGGTTGGAGTCTTCTATGCTCCATCAGCAGTAATTATTGACCTCGACACTTTGGAGTCGTTGCCGCACAACGAGATTTTGGCTGGCTTCGGAGAGGTGGTCAAGTATGGCTTCATCGCCGACGAGCGAATTCTTGAACTCATCGAGGAAGACGTTGCTGTAGCAACCGATTCCAAGTCAGAGGTTTTCGCTGAACTGATTGAACGTTCGGTAATCATCAAGGCGAGAGTCGTGGGGGAGGACTTCAAGGAAGCAGGTCTTCGCGAGATCCTTAACTATGGTCACACCCTCGGTCACGCTATCGAGTTGGCCGAGCGCTACAAGTGGCGTCATGGTGCCGCAATCGCTATCGGCATGGTTTTCGTGGCCGAACTTGCTCGACTTGCCGGCCGCCTCAGCGATGAAGCTGTCGATCGCCATCGCAGCGTATTGAAACTCATCGGCCTGCCTACCGAATACAAGGCTGAAAAGTGGGACCAGCTTCTGTCGACCATGGCGCGCGATAAAAAGTCACGTGGCGGCACCCTTCGCTTTGTAGTGCTCGATGCTGTTGGCAAGCCAACCATCATGGCCGCACCCGCTCCAGAGTTGCTTCACGCAGCGTTCCAAGAGATTCTCCCGAGCTAGAGATAATCTAGACACATGCAAAAAGTACTAGTCCTCAATGGCCCTAACTTGGCTCGCCTTGGTTCACGCGAGCCTGACATCTATGGGTCAACCAACTATGAGGGTCTTGTTGCTGCAGTCACAGGTCTCGGAGCCGACCTCGGTCTGACCGTTGATGTTCGCCAAACCGATAGCGAATCCGAGCTAATCGGTTGGTTGCACGAGGCCGTCGACGGTGGCCTTGATGTGGTGCTAAACCCAGCTGCCTTCACGCACTATTCCTACGCGTTGCGCGATGCCGCCGTGCAGGTCACTAAGAGTGGCAAGAAGCTGATTGAAGTGCACCTGAGCAACCCGCACACCCGCGAAGAGTTTCGTCACAACAGTGTGATTTCAGGAGTGGCCACGGGAGTGATTGCCGGCTTCGGCGTGACCTCATACCTGCTCGCTCTGTCTGCTGTCGCAAGCTAAGTAAAAACGTCGCGCTTCGGTTAGACTGTTAGGCGCAGGGATTCCATCCCGCTATTTTTTTGCAACAAAACCTAAACCTTGAAAAGAGTGATTGTCATGGCAACTTCAAACGACTTGAAGAACGGCATGGTCCTAAACATCGAAGGTCAGCTATGGGCTGTCGTCGAGTTCCAGCACGTAAAGCCTGGCAAGGGCGCTGCGTTTGTTCGTTCGAAGCTGAAGAACGTTCTAACCGGCAAGGTTGTTGACCGCACCTTCAACGCTGGTGTCAAGATCGAGACCGCCAACGTTGACAAGCGCAACATGACTTACCTTTACAACGACGGCGACGGGTTCATCTTCATGGATGCCGACACATTCGACCAGGTTTCACTGTCTGACGCCACCGTGGGCGACGCTGTCAACTACTTGCTCGAAAACCAGGAAGCCACAGTTGCTATGCACGAAGGCAACCCGATTTACGTCGAACTTCCAGCATCGGTTGTTCTGGAAATCACCTACACCGAGCCTGGCCTTCAGGGCGACCGCTCATCAGGCGGAACCAAGCCTGCAACCGTAGAGACCGGACTTCAGATTCAGGTGCCGCTATTCGTTGACAACGGCACTCGCGTTCGCGTAGACACCCGCACCGGTGACTACCTCGGCCGCGTTACCGACTAATAAGTTGAGCGCAAGAACTAAGGCACGTAAGCGTGCCGTTGATGCCGTCTTCGC